>NZ_JAMYLZ010000030.1:0-75869 GCF_040318315.1 Mesorhizobium sp. M1227 | reverse complement strand
CACGGGAATCGGTGATCGCAACGTCACCACCGTGCCATGGCCGCTCGCCCCTCAGAGCAAGCCCCGTTCTCTCTCCAAAACTTTTTGCAGAACCTTCAGCACATTATCTTTGCGGCGATCGCGCGAGAGATGGCGGCGTTACTGTGGGCCACCGGTCACCAGGTCGAACCGGTGCGTTGAGATGCAGTGCGCTCCTGCATTGAAGATCGGGACCCCGGCAAGCGCGGGCCCGGCGCGGACCCCGCCGGATTGAGAGCTCTGCCCGCGCCGGATTTCCCGGCGGAAAAACCGGGCAGCACGGCGACGGGATGTGGCCACGGTGGGGAATTCCCGTGTGGTACTATGTGGCTGGGGCCATCATCCCCAACGCCCGACAACTAGACAGGGAAAGCCCAAGACGAATTACGGAAGTGCGGTAACCAACCCGCGGATAAGAGCTGGATCAACCGTCGTCTCAAGGGCCCCATCCCGTCCCCGTGCTGCCGATCAACGAAGGACAACCTGTGACAAAGGACATGGGGCGGAAAAGTTCATCCATCACTCTTGACCACGGTCATAAGAGTACCAGGATCACCGGCGCGGTGGCAGAATTGCGCGATGACGTCCTCCATTGGTACGCCCATGGCCCGCTCTAGGTTCTCCCAGTAATACGCGGCACTAGCAAGTAGCTCCTCGCTCTGGTCCGGTGCGCGTTCAGCCTTCCAGTACCTGATCAACGCGAGCATGGTGAGCCGCGCAAGAGCCGCAACTGGCAAAAGTGGAAGTTCTGACTCATCTATCGGCCGGCTCTGCTCGTACCCGGCCACAAAGGTAAAGGCCTCCCGCCAAGGGTGATCCGGAGTGCGACCGATTAGGTGCGCAACCGTATTGGCGGGGTCAAAGATCACCGCGCTATGGACAGCGTCACCAAAGTCAAGGATAGCCTTCACGAAGAGATCATTGTCGGGATCCACGACGACATTGTTGGGAGCGTAGTCACCGTGGATCACTTGCATTTCAAGGCCAGGCAACCTCGACAGCAGCACTTCTTCGAACAGCTTGAAGACTCGTTGAGCCAGCTTTCGGTGAATTGGTTCTGGCGCGTACTCGACAAGTCCCGCCCAACGGTGAAAATGTCTAATGTCGTAAACTAAGCTGCGCGCGGCAGCTGGATGCCTAAATGACCGGAGCGCAACGTTTAGTCGCCCTAGCATGTCTCCCGCCTCGGTTAACTGCTCAATGTCGGCATCCATTTGCTCCCATAGTAGGCCTTCGAGGAAGCAGAAGACGCTGAGCGTTCGACAAGTTCCATCCTTCAAGTTGATTGGAACGCTATCCCTTCGGTCAATGGTGGGCTTGATCCGCTGGACCGGCAAGGCGTGAGCGGTATCATCCAGAAAGCGCATCGCCGCAATCTGCAAACCCGTAACTGGTTCAGGCTCGTCGGACGGTGACACCTTTACGAGGTATTCGTTCTCTTTGGCTTTAAGCCTAAACGTATGACCCTTTTCACTTCCCAATCGTTCAATCTGCCCGCTGAGCCCGTAGTGCCTTTCAAGCATGTTGTTCAGCAGCAAGGAGTCGATAGATTGGCTTGACGAGAGGAGGCTGCTCTCCTCAAGGAGTCGTTGCAGCGCGTCAGGTAATTTGTTCATGTTGCTAAGCCTTCTAGAGCCGCTGCTTCGCTACGATGGCGAAGGTCTCAAGGAGTCGGGACACATCAGCAGTGGTAAAAGCTACCGGAGGACGAACTTTCAAAACGTTACCTGCGGGTCCGGTCCGGCTGATCAGAACACGACGGTCGCGAAGATCCTTGATGATGCTTTCACAACGAATAGGATCGGGCTCGAGCGTCTCTCTATCCTTGACGATCTCGACACCAAGGTACAGGCCGCTGCCTCGGATCTCCGCAACATAAGGAGAATCCCGCGTCAGCGTGTCAAGCCCGGCCCGCAGGGTCGCTCCGTTTACGGCGACGCGTTCACGAACATTCTCCTGGTCGAACACATCGAGCACTGCGGACGCCGCAGCTATAGAAAGCGACCGGCCGCCCAGTGTGTTGAAGTAGCTGACTTTCCGTCCGAATTCGTCAGATACCTCCGGGCGGAAGGCGACGCCAGAGATAGGAAAACCGTTCCCAATCGCCTTGCCCATCGTGACGATATCGGGAACCACGCCGTGCCGACTGAACCCCCACATCGAATCTCCGAGCTGAGCGAACCCGGATTGAACCTCATCAGCAATGTGAAGGCCTCCAGCGGCATGAACTTCGTCGACCATTCCCTGCACGAAGCCGGGAGGGTGAGTAAAGATGCCGTCGGAGGTGAACGCAGAATCGGCAATCAGGGCTGCCAGCCTGTATCCGTGCCGTTGGAGATCAAGAATCGCGGAACGCACTTGATCCCGCATATAATTTCCGAGGGATTGTCCGGGTCCGCAGAGCCTGGGGTCAGGAGCGTTAACAAGTCGGACGTTTGGACCGAGTGGGGATCCTGCGCCTAGCATTGGAGAAAAACTGGCGACTTCACGCGTGCGACCGTGAAACGCCCAACGGGTAACTATGATACCCTCGCCGCCCGTATGGAACCTCGCGACCCGAATTGCGAGATCATTCGCTTCGGACCCAGTGCAGGGCAAGCTCAACTTCGACAGCTGAGCTGGAAATGTTGCAAGTAGCCGTTCAGCATAGGCGACCAACGCTTCCTGCGGGTAGCGTGTATCCGTGTTGACTGTGGCAATCTGGCGGGCAACGGCGTCGGCAACGTGTCCGTGCGCGTGGCCGACGCCCTGAACGTTGTTAAATGCATCGAGATAGTCATTGCCGTCGCTGTCTATCAGGTGGGCACCAAAACCCGAGACAAACTCCACTGGAATCGTCTCGGAAAACTGGTAGCCAGGACCGAGCACCCTGTCCCGGCGTCGGATGATATCTTGGAGTCGTTCAGGCAGTTCGCTCATACCACTCGTGCTTATCAACTTGGGATGGGGCGCGCTCATCTCCGCTTTGAGAGGGAACTATTAAAGAAAACCGCCAGAGTTTTCGTCAGTTCCGCTTTTATCTGGTAAAAAAGAGCAACGCTTCGCATAACATTGACAAATTTAACCTGGACGTGAGGTTTTGCAATCACAGCGGTAAGTACCTCGAAAAAACCAAGCGTCCATTTCGAGTGTCCTAGCATCTGCAATCGGTGCCATGTCCTCGATCGGCAGTAGACAGCGGCTGGTTGCGGGCGTCCAATTCAGTTTGCAGATTGGTGTCTTCTTGCGACGAGATGACGGCATGCGCGGTGGTGGCCGGAGCTGCGCGAGCAGGCGTCAGGCGCGGCGCGGGTCGGCCACGATGCGCCGGCGCCATTCGCCAGCGCGCTGCGCTCATACCCTACGACCGGATCCGTCACCGGATCCGTCACCCGCCCCCCCAACACCCCTGGCGTAGGCTACGCGAGGGTTAGTCGCGGTTCAAGCACACCCATCGTGAGATGGGCGAATGCTCAGGGTGCCTGAAGCCGTCGAGGTCTGCTTCTGGCGGGCCGATCAAGACCTTCAAGCCGCGATGCTGATCGCCGTCACTCGGCGCGAAGCTGACGTCGGGCCGGAGAGACCCGGCCGCTTCATCTGGCCCTAGGCGGAAGGCGCAAAGTCATGTTCGGCCTTGGGGGATAGCGGTTCCGAAATACCGCGTGTGGGCGATATCCAGGATGCGGTTGATCAAGCTTGAGTAGCTGTATCCGGCCGTGCTCGCGGCCACGCAATACGATGAGCCCTTTGTGAGACAGGGATTGGCGCTGATCTCTAGGACAAAAGGCTGGCCGGAGCGGTCGATCCGGATGTCGACGCGGGCATAGTCCCGGCATTTGCAGGCGCGGAATGTCGCAATCGAAATATCCCGCAAGACCGTAGCAAGCCCGCTCTCGATCTGTGCCGGGCAAATCTTCGACGCCTTCTCAGCCGCGACGAACTTCGCTTCAAAAGTCATAAGACGCGTTGCGCGGTCGCCAAAGTCCTGCTCCACAAGGGGCAATACCTCGAGTTCTCCGTTGCCAAGCAGAGAAACGGTGATTTCCCGCCCCTCTATGTATTCTTCAACGAGCGCCTCCTGCGCATACTGCTCGACAATCACTTCTACGGCCAGCTTTAGCTCAGCAGGTTCATGGACGAGCTGCAATCCGATGCTGTCACCTTCACGAGGCGGCTTCACTACCACTGGAAATCTCAGGTCGCCAGTATTCTCATCGCCTCGATGCATCACTCGAAATTTCGGCGTCGGCACACCGCGGTCGCGGATGAGTATCTTGGTGACGACCTTATCGTTAGCAAGCTCATGTCCGAGCGGGCTCGCTCCTATGTAGGGAACGCCGGCCATCTCGAGCATGGCAGGAACGTGGGAGAAACGGGACTCGCCCTGAATTCCACACGCCAAGTTGAAGACAAATCCTGAAGGGCGACCTTGCGAATCGGGTGGCATGAACCGCTCAAGCGTAGTTAGCATGCCTTTATCACCCTCGCACAGCAGCACCTCGTGGCCGCCTTCTTGCAGCGCCGGCACCACACTATCGCATTGCCACTCCGTCAAAGGCTCCGGCGGCTGCGGCAAAGGCTGGCCGAACCGGTTAATCACGCCCGTAACGTCTCTGTTCGTAACAACGGCTACTCGCATGAGCTACTCCTTTGATGTTTGATCGGTGGGACGGTGACTCGCTCGGATTTGCGCGGTGCCCCGATTACCTGCGCGAGCACTACAGACCAGCCTGTTAGAAGGCTGATGAACAGTGTCATCAGCACTATGTGCACTGCGGACTGAAGGTTGCTGCCGGACGCAAGATGCTGCCGGTCCGCTGGCAGCCCCAGCACCGCTGGCGCGTCCCACGGGATGCGCAGCCAGTATTGCGTGGGTGAGTGTCATGTGACCTCCTGGGTTTGAAAACAGCGCGACGGCCACTGTCGGAACAGGTCTCTGGTGATGCCCTCGCAATTGGCATGCCACGAAAGGTGTCGCGAGCAAGGAGCACAAAAATGAGGGGCACCCTCGGCCAGCTTAATACTAGCAGCGCCTAGGGATGTCTGGTTCTGGGCACAGAATGTCGTCATCGAACTAAGGCTTGTCGAGATTCAGGTGATTTATGACGGCAGCTTCGAGATTGATGATGGCTGCGAAGCTCTTGCGGATTCTGACGATCGCGCGCACCGTTCCGATTTGATCGCGCCCGGCATTCCGAAGTGATGCCGCGCAGGTGGAGCACCTGATCGTCGGTCAAGATGTGACCGTGTTTGCGGTTCGGTCAAGCGGCAGCGGAGATGAGAGCCCCTGCGCATGGATTCGCCGCTGAGTTCGAGCCGGAGAGCGTTGTGAATGAGACGATCGGGGACAGCATCGGCTAGCTGGGGTTCCCGATGTCGAACCAACGGGCCACCGGGAGCTGGCTGGACACCAGCGTTGAGCGACGCCGTACCGATCTTCGAGGATTTCGAGCAGGTGGTGGCGGGCATTGTCGTCGAGCGGCTCAAGCCCCCAATCGTCGAGGATAAGGAGATCGACCCTGGCGAGGCTTTTCATGGGCGCGGCGATGCGGCCATCGCCCTTGGCCAGGGACAGGTAATCGATTAGGCGCGGCAGCCGGGTGTAGAGTACCGAGCGTTGTCACGGCAAGCCTTGTGGCCGATGGCGCAGGCAAACCAACTCTTCCCGACGCCGGCTAGCCCGATGATGGCCAAGCTCTCTCATGGGCCGCGAGCCCGTCGCCCTTGAGCAGCCTGTCGAACAGCCTATCATTGAGACCGCGTGCGGCACGGTAATCGACGTCCTCGGGCACGGCATGGTGGCGTTGCCGGGGATACCGAAGGCGAAGCGCAAGGCGCCGGTCATTGCGATAGGTCGCCTGTGATCGAGGAGAAGGGCCAAGCCGGTGAGCTGTCGGAGGAGCAGTCCTTCACACAGATGCGGGCACCCCTCAAGGCGGGATACTCTCACGTTGGTCGCAACATCGTGTGCTTAGCGCGATCAAGAGCGGTATGAACGGTGTATCTCCGCACCGAGACCCAGGCCCGCCACGAAAGCGACGGGTTAACGGCGGCAAAGAGTGCGCGGGACACCGACCGGAAAACTGTCGCTGTCTGTTCCTACCGGTGCGCTATGCCGACGACTCCGTGATTTTGGTCACGGGAACGCAGGAGGACCCAATAAGCAGAGAAATCCGCTTTGGCGGCATACCTGCCACCGGACCAAAGGCCTCGAGTTGTCACCGGTAAAGACGATGCGAGAGGCGCCATCTAATTCTTGGATGGCTGTGATATCGATTCAATATTTGCCTGCCAGGAATCAGCAACGTAGCTTCAATCTAGAAAAATGATACCGCGGCACCACAATCGCTAGTGTGGGGCACCAGTGCGGGAATTGGCGCTGCAAACAGCGAAACGGCGCGGCCTAAGCTAACGGGGAGAAAAGAATGCATTCGTACCTCAACCGACGCGCGCTTACGAAGGCCCTTGTGTTGGGAGCGGCTGCGGCGCCTTTTATGCTACGGTCCAAGGCATCGGCCTCGTCTTGCGACGATCATATTGTCCGCCTTTCAGGTACTAATCCCGACTCCCTTAATCCGTTTGCATCCCGGGGCGCGCAATGGCCGCTAGTCTTCACCTATGATACCCTCGTTGGCGTGGACGCCCAGCGCCACGACGATCGGAAGGGATTTGCCAAATCATGGTCCGTTGCTGACGACAACCTCACGTGGACGTTCAAGATTTGGCCTGGCATGAAGTGGTCGGACGGCCAACCCGCCACCGCAAGAGACGCCGCGTTCACCTACAACTATCTGCTCGGCTCCATAGGCAAGCCAGACGAACTGAATGTTGGCTCAAACAGCACTAACGGCATGGATCAAATAGCATCTATTGCGGCCATTGATGACGAGACTTTGCAGATTGTGACCAAGGCTCCCACGCGCTGGCCAATTGACAATTGGCTTCTAATGGTCCCGGAGCACATCTGGAAGGACATCAGCTACGTGGAAGCGCGCAGCACTTTCCGCAATGACCCGCCGCTGGTCGGAACTGGGCCTATGATCGTTGCCGAGTTTCAGCAAGGCCAGTTTACGCGCCTCACGCCAAATCCATATTTCCGTACAGGGCAGCCAAAAACGGCAGGCATGATTATTCAGTACTTCGCGACAATTGATTCAGTTGCCCAAGGTTTGAAGAGCGGCAGCCTTGACTGGGGTTGGGGCCTGACAGCTGGTCAAGTCGCCGATCTCTCCAAGGATCCCAACATCGTGATTGGTCACGGGCGTAACGAGCAGCGCGATTATCTTGCCTTCAACACCGCTTCTGGCAAAGGAGGGGGCAGCACCAAGGCTCTGCAGGATCCGGCATTTCGGGATGCGGTTGGCTATGCGATTGACCAGAAAGCCATAGTAGATCGAGCTTATCAAGGGAACGCCGATCCAGGTGTCGGCATTGTCATGCCTATTGCGACGGATTTTTACTCCGACCTGGCTGACATCAGGCGCCGCTTCGATTTAACCGAGGCGGGTCGTCGCCTCGACGCCGCCGGATATCCGGACGCGGACGGCGACGGTATACGGGAGGATAAGGATGGAAATAAATTCCAGCTTGAACTAATTACAGGAAAGCTTTCTGGCATGGGCGAAATTCCAATCGCAGCGGTACAGCTTATAGCAGGCTGGTTGGGACAAATTGGCATTTCCGTGTCGGTGACCCAGTTCGACACCGGTGCGCTCACCGCCCGGACCAAAGCACCGGCGGACGGGGGCGGAGGCTGGGATTTGCTTGTCGCCAGTGACTGGCAGTCCTCCTCGCCTCACGACCTGCTTAGCATGGGGAGTAGCAAGACCGTCGGCTTGCAGAACAAATCTTATTGGACGAACGGGGATTTCGACAAGTACGTTTTGGAGGTAGATGGAACCGTCAACCTCAAGAAGAGCCAGGAACTGGTCGATCAGGCGGCACGCCTCATTTATACTCAAGCGCCATTTATCATGCTGAGTCACCCCCTATCAGTCACGGCCTATCGCAAGGATTGTTTCCAAGGCTGGGGAACGCAGGATTCCGTGTCGGATTGGACCTATTTTCCGCTCGACCGGTTGCGGCCAGTGACCGGCTAACATGGGATTTGCAAACCGGAGGAGCCAATATTTCGGGCGTACCCTTGGTAGGGCTGTCTTTACCCTTCTGATGGTGGCGACTCTGAACTTCATCCTATTCAGGGTCATTCCCGGCGATCCTGCCGAGTTGCTGCTCGGCGGCGCACGAACTAGCGTGACTGCTGAGCAGATCGAGTCCCAAAGCCAGAAGTGGGGTCTTAATAGGCCGCTGTTCCCTGACCAGGTGGTCGACTACTTGTCGGCAACCATCCATGGCGATCTGGGTTATAGTTTCAAGTTCAGGGGCAGGCCTGTCGCTGGCCTGATTGTGGAGCGCTTGCCAGCAACTATCGCTCTGGTCGGCTTGGCCCAGCTTATCGCCATTCTAAGCGGGGTTATGCTTGGCCTCTATGCGGGTTGGCGTCGAGGAGGAGCTGTCGACCATATTGCTACAGGGGTTTCCCTTGCGCTCTACTCCACGCCGTCGTTCTGGCTTGCTATGTTATTGGTGGTGATCTTTAGCACGATTTTGGGATGGCTTCCGGGCTATGGTCTGTATACACCCGGCGCTAGCACGGATTATGTTGACTCGTTGCTCGATCACCTACGGCATCTCGCGCTCCCGGTCATCGCGGTATCCCTTGGACTGATCGGTCAATACGTCGTGGTCGCACGTGCCGCGATGAGCGATGTTGTCACCGAGGATTACATGATAACCGCACGGGCCAAAGGGCTGACCAGTGGTCAGATGTTGATGCGGCATGCATTTCGCAATGCAATGCTGCCGGTCGTGACCTTGATTACCCTCAACCTTGGTTACGTAGTCGCCGGCGCTATCACAGTCGAAGCTGTATTCGCCTGGCCGGGCATCGGCGCGCTGACAGTGGAAGCGCTCAACGCAAGAGATTACCCAGTTCTTCAAGGCATATTCCTCTTGCTCGGGGCCTCGATCGTTGTCACGAACCTCGTCGCCGATCTTGCCTACGGCCTTCTTGATCCAAGAGTACAATAATGAGTGACGGTACTGTTCAATATTCTCCACGGGGTCGGTGCCAAGCGATCAAAAGCTTTCTGCGTCAATTTCTCAGCTACGGCGGCACTCAGGTGGGCCTCGTATGTCTGGTGTTCTTTGTTGTTGTGGCAGCAATGCCCAATATTCTGGTGGGACCGCTTCAGACTGCGATCAATGCAACCGGCGATTTCCTCGTACCCCCATCAGGCGAGCATCTGCTCGGCACGGACGAAGTCGGGCGGGACGTGCTCAATCTGGTCGTCCATGGTGCCCGGATCTCGCTTACGATTGCGCTACTGGCGACTGTGATCAGCCTCGTCGTCGGAACCACGATCGGTATGACGGCTGGCTACTTTGGTGGCTGGGTTGACGTCTGGCTGATGCGCTTGACGGACTTCTTTTTCGTCATGCCGTCCTTCGTGCTGGCGCTGGTCATCACGCCCGTGGTTCTCGAGGTGATGGGGCGCGGCGGAGACATCCTCGGGTTTCGTCCTTCGCTTTTCGTGATCCTTGTCGTTATCGGCATGACAAGCTGGGCGTTCGTCGCCCGTGTCGTTCGCAGCCAGACACTGTCGCTTAAGGAGCGAACATTCATTGATCGTGCGCGCGTTGTGGGCAGCAGTAATTTCAGCATCATGATGCGGCACATCCTGCCCAATCTAGTGCCGCAAATTGCGGCCAATGGTGCTCTGGTCGTCGCCGGCGCAATTTATGTCGAGACGTCGCTTTCGTTCCTCGGGCTTGGCGACCCCTTGCAGCCTTCATGGGGCACTTTGCTTTCACAGGCTCAGCGCGCCGGCGCGGCCAGTGCTGGATCCTGGTGGTATCTCGGTGCCCCCGGAGTGTGCGTTCTCACGGTTTCCCTGAGCTTCGTCCTGATTGGCAATGCTCTCGACGACACGTTCAATCCACGGCGGAGGGTTATTCCATGACAAACTCCTCCTCTCAGGAGAAAGCTCCGCGTCTGGAAGTCATCGGGCTCTCTGTCGACTATGGGCTCAAGGGCGTTTCATCGCGTGCCATCGACAGCGTGAGCTTCGCGCTCCGAGCCGGAGAGGCCGTTGGCCTCGTCGGAGAATCGGGCAGCGGAAAGACCACGACCGCCATGGCGGTCGCGGGTCTGCTGTCACCCAACGCGCGGGTCAGCAGTGGCGAGGTGCTCTATCGCGGTAACCGACTGCCGATCGACGATGATGCGGCGATGCGGCCACATCGCTGGTGCGAAACGTCAGTTGTCTTCCAGGGCGCGATGAATGCGCTCAATCCTGTTCACCGCGTCATCAAGCAGATCGCCGAGCCATGCATGCTGAAGCTCGGGATGCCGAAGGCTGACGCAATCGCACGAGCAAAGGAGCTGCTCGGACTTGTCGGCATTCCGGCGGATCGCGGTTCGGCCTATCCGCACGAGTTGTCGGGCGGCATGCGTCAAAGGGTGATGATTGCCATGGCGCTCGCATGTCGCCCCTCGATCGTCGTCGGCGATGAGCCGACCACGGCGCTCGACGTCATCACTCAAGCTCAGCTCCTGAAGCTGCTGGGGGAATTGCGATCGCAACTTAATCTTGCGCTGATTTTGATAACCCATGACCTTTCTGTGGTGGCTGAGGCTTGTGATCGCGTAATGATCATGTACGCGGGCCGCATCGTCGAGGATGGCACTGTCGCCGAGATCTTCGCCCAGCCCAAACATCCCTACACCAGACTGCTGATAGACTCGATCCCGAACCCGGCGAACGGCAAAAAGATGATCCGGCCAATACCCGGTGATCCCCCCAATTTGGTGAATCGCCCGTCGGGCTGCGCCTTCCACCCGCGTTGCCCGTCGGTGATGGCGGTTTGCGCCACCGAAGTCCCCAGCCTCGATCAATTCGGGCGGGGACGCGTCGCCTGTCACCTTTACCGGTCCTCGCAAGAAGGTAAGGTCGCAGCTCATGCCTGACACCGCCGATCTCCTGCGTCTTGAGAGCCTGCAGGTCCATTTTCCTCTCCAGAGCGGGCTGTTCGACCGTATCCTGGGCCGCCCTGCCGGCGCCGTGCGCGCGGTGGACGGGATCGACCTCAACGTCGGGCGCGGAGAGATCGTCGCCCTGGTCGGCGAATCGGGAAGTGGCAAAACGACTGTAGGCCGCGTCATCACCAAGCTCGCCCAGCCAACTGGCGGCAGCATGTTGTTCGAAGGCCGCGACATGACGTCGGTTCAAGGCGCCTCGGCCTTGCGTCCTTACCGCCATCGCGTTCAAATGATCTTCCAGGACGCCTATCAGGCGCTTAATCCGCGACACACCGTGTTCGATATCGTGGCGGAGCCGTTGAGGTCACTGCGGCTGGTCGACAACGCCACCCAACTCACGGAGCGGGTCAGCGAAGCTCTAATGTCGGCCGGGCTCAATCCTCCCGGTGATTTCTTCGCCCGCTTCCCACACGAGCTGTCTGGCGGGCAGCGCCAGCGGGTCGTGATTGCCGGAGCACTTGCCGTCAGGCCGGAGTTCATCGTTGCTGATGAACCTGTCTCGATGCTCGATGTCTCAATACGCGCACAGATTCTCCAGGTGCTAGTTGACCTGCGCGACAACCACAACATGGCGCTGCTGTTCGTTACCCACGACCTGCCTCTTGCTTGGTTGATCGCTGACAGGATTGCCGTCTTGTATCTTGGAAAATTGGTCGAGATCGGTAGCGCCGGCGAGATCACATTCAACCCTCGCCATCCGTATACCATCGCCTTGCGCAACGCCACCCCGCAGATCGGCGGCAATGCAGGTCGCGCCGAGATGCCGGCCCTGCAGGGTGAGGTCCCAAGCGCCGCGCGCGTGCCGAAAGGCTGTCGTTTCCATCCGCGTTGCCCATTGGCATTCGAGCGCTGCAAAGCTGAAGAGCCGCCGGCCTTCCAAGTCAGTCCGGGCCACATGTCTGCGTGCTGGCGAAGTGAAGGGTAACGGATTTATTGCAAACGGCTTCCTGCCGGGGATCATCGGTACTCTTCTCGGCAGAAAACGTTGATCATGCCGTCCCCGACCGGCGTCGCAATGAGGAGATCAAGCGCCTCGTCGCGTGGCCTTGGAAATCGAAACTACTGACTCCACCATTTGGCCCACCCAAAGCATGGCAAGCACCCTGGAGTGACACTGATCATCTGGATCCCCGATGGCTGGCATCTTTATTCCTTGCTTTTCGGTTCCGAGATAACCTTGCATGCTAACGAGCAGCAAAGCGACGAGTCTGCCGCGCGATCATATAGAAAGCCATAGCCTGTGTATTATGAGCTAAGCGGCGTTGAATTGAGACGCATTATCGAAATGGCACTGAACCGCACGAATGCTTGTCGTGCGCGCTTGTGTTCGTCTGACGGCAGTCTGAGGGAGAAGTTAATGCATAAACTAAGTTGTTCGCAAACCACGGCCAGAAGTCTTGCTCTTGTTGTTCAGGTGAGGGCCGTCTGATGCGAGACAAGCTCCTGCCGCCTCTTCCCCGTGCCGAGTCACGGATCCGGGTGTTTCATGACGACGTCACTATCGACTCGTATCGTTGGCTCCGCGACCGGGAGAATCCCGATGTCCGTGCGTATCTGGAAGCCGAGAACAGCTACGCAGAGCAAACCACAGCTCACCTTTCAGCGCTTAAGGCGGAGATCATTGCCG
The DNA here is from genome assembly GCF_040318315.1 of Mesorhizobium sp. M1227. Lineage (NCBI taxonomy): Bacteria > Pseudomonadati > Pseudomonadota > Alphaproteobacteria > Hyphomicrobiales > Phyllobacteriaceae > Mesorhizobium > Mesorhizobium sp. M1227. Next base: position 63,144 of record NZ_JAMYLZ010000030.1, on the reverse strand, counting down.
AGATCGAAGGACGTCAGCCTCGCGAGGGCACCCCACCAGCGTTGCAAGTTGGGCCTTTCGAGTACTTCCAAAGGCACGAGCCGGGTTTGGCACATCCGGCTTGGTGGCGCCGCCCAGTAACCGGAGGCTCGGCCGAACAAGTTCTTGACCCGAATGCGATTCCCGGTGCGGAGGTCTTCTACAAACTCGGTGTCTTCGAGCCGAGTGACGACGGGCGTTACGTGGCCTTCAGCTTCGATGTTATCGGGAACGAGAATTACGAGCTTAGGGTTCGGGACATGAAGACCGGCCAAGACGTCTGGCAGGGCTCGAAGAAGGCTGCGATCGTAGCTTGGGCCGCGGATGGTCACACTCTATTTTTCACGCGGGAGCGACCTAGCCGACAACAATGTCATGAGCTTATCCGTCTGGATATCGCAACTGGGATTTCTGAGGTAGCCTTCGAGGAAACCAATGAGCAATCGCAAGTACGAGTTCGGCGTTCCGATAGCGGCGCCTGGTTGTTCTTAGACGTGATTGCCACCTCGGACTATTCCTCTCCTGTTCATACAGGTGCTGCAGAAGTGTGGTGTATTCCTGCCGACGAGGCGAGCGGCAAGTGGCGCCGGATTGTGAGGCGTGAACTCGGGTACAATATCTATGTCGAGCATTGGGGCGACAGCTTTTTGTTTCGAGTGGACGACGCTGGACCCTATTGCCGGCTCGTTCGCGCGCCGATAGATGACCCGTCACCGTCGTCCTGGGAGGAGATCATCCCGCATCGACCAGGCGTGACACTCGAGGAAATCCACGTCCTCGAGAGGTACTTGGTTGTTCTGGAGCGAGAAGGCCTGCATCCTCGCCTGGTCTCACGTGACGGAAGCGGGCGTGTTGGGACAACGATCGTTCCCGACGAGCCAAGTTGCACTCTTAAGGTCGGCTTGTCTGCAGGGGGGGCGCGTTCGGTTGCACGGCATCTGTTCCGAAGCTCGAAGTTGGTTTATTCAATTAGCTCGTTTGTGACGCCTGACGCTGTAATCGAGCACGACCTCGCCGACGACCATTCGGCAACCTTGTACCGGGCCGACATACCAGGGTATGACCCGGATTTATACGTCTCGCAGGTTGTGATGGCGGAGGCGGAAGACGCGGTCGAGATACCGATTTCGCTTGTTGCGCGGCGCGATCGAACGAGCCCTGGGCCGGTCGTACTCCGCGTTTACGGCTGTTACGGGTCATCGAGATGGCCGTCTTTCACAGCTTGGCCTTCATTCATGACTGCTCTCTTAAGCCTTCTTGACCGAGGGGTTGCTTTCGGTTGGGCGCACGTACGTGGTGGCGGTGAATTCGGCCGCCCCTGGCATGAGGCGGCTATGGCTGAGCGGAAACGCACCACCCACACAGATCTGATCGCCGCTGCCGAGGGGCTCGTTGAGCAGGGTTTCGCCACCCGCGACGCGATCGTCATTGAGGGAGCGAGCGCCGGCGGCGGGGTTGTGCTTGCTACGGCCGCCTTGCGGCCGGACTTGTTCTCCGCCGTGCTCGCCGAGGTTCCGCTTGCGGACATTCTGGATACCGAGATGGACGTCGCAATGCCGTGGGCTCTAGTGGAAAGGGCGGAGTATGGAGATCCCCACACCGCCCATGAGTATCGGTGCCTGCGCAGCTACGACCCCTACTACAACCTCAGCGCCGATCGTCCACTTCCGCCGACATATGTCGACGCCGCGCTCGATGACGGCCAGGTGCTCTATTATCAGCCCGCTCGCTATGTGGCGCAGCGTCGGTCCTGTTCTGCCGATCGCGATCCCGAGTTGGTCTTCCGCATGCGGATGGTCGGCGGCCATAGCGGCGCGTCTCATGGGCCTGGCGTAGCCGAGGAAAGAGCATTTCGCATGGCCTGGGCGCTCGACCATCTCCGACGATCAAGCAGCTGAGCGCTGGGTTGCCGAGCGCACCTTCGGCTGGATGACAAGATGGCGCCGCCTCGTGCGCGACTACGAAAAGCGCATCGACGTCTCTCAGGCCATGATCCTCGTCGCTATGGGGCTTATCCGCGGAAACCCTCATCCCTGAATTTCAAAACGGACTCTGGCCGCCGGCCGCTCCAGGGCAAGGCCTCCTCGAGGTCGCCGCCGAATGGGCAGCGTGGCCTCGTCGCCAAAATGATCGACAATTTGAATGCCGATTGGCAATCCGCTGGCGCTCTATGCCAAAGGGTATCCCTACGGTGACGCATACGATTACCCACATCGTCGGCTTGATCCAATGGAGATGCCGAAGGCGATGTCGTGCAAGCGGGTCATGCCGCGCCAGACGACCATGTTGCCGGGAGGCGGATCATGTTTGCGGGCGAGATAGCTGCCAAGCATGGCGATTTGCAGCAGGTAAGCGGCGAGCGTGGGCCGTTGGAGGCGTGGCCGCGTTAGGGACGCGTCGATCCGGTTGAGCGCAGTGATCTCGGCGAAGGTGAGAACGCTGTCGGGCGCGGCGTCTGGCTTGGCGCGCGCCGACATTGTGACGAAGAATATGCGCCAGCTGACCACCGCGATGAGAGCGAGGAACTTCGCCAGCCTCTCGGCGGTCTCGAGCCTCGCCTCCTCGGCACGGCAGCCGGACTTCATGACCTTATGGAACACCTCCGCCTTCCAGCGCAGGGCATACCAGCCGAGCTTCTCAACCGCCGCGGAGAGATCGCCGACCGGCAAGTTGGTCACCAGCTTCCAGTCGATCGGCTCGCGGCCGGGCGGCGGATCCTCTTCGAGGGCGTGGATGTAAGTCAGAACCTGCGGACTGTAGCGCTTCTGCTTGCCCACGGGCGGCAAGGTTCTGATGGCGGCGAACTTCACCTGCAGGCAGGTCGTCTCGTCCTGATCGACCGTAATGCGATGACGTCCTGCCCAAGGCGCCGCCGCAAGTTGGCGAAGACGCGATGAGCAGGATCGTGCGGGGCAGCATCGGCAGGCCGCTCGGCCAGCCTGTTCGTCTGCACCCGCACGAGGAAGCTGGTGCCAAGGTCCTGCGCGGTGCAATAGAGCTCGTAGATGCGCTCTCTCGGTCACCAACATGCACGCAGCGCTCGGCTGCGCCAACGAGCGCGATGGACTGGCGCAGGTTCTCCAGCCAGCGGTAGCTCTCCTTCGTCTCGATCGGCACGCGCGTGGGATTGATGTGCCGCTTGAGCGCGAGCGTTCCCTTGAATTTCGTTCGTGTCCAGAACTTCACCGCCGTCAGACCGAGGGGTGTGCCGGTGAGGGTGACGGCCAGGCTCGAATGCATCAGCACCCCGCACAAAGTCAGCACGTTGGGCTGCCCGGCCTTGTAGCGCCCGGCGTTGATGGTCTTGGTGAAGCCGATTTTGCCCGGCTGCGCGCGGCTGTAGATAAATTCGGTCGTGTCCTGCAGGATAAGGATCGGACCTTCGCTCGCCGCAATGCGCGCCGCGGTCGCGGCGAAATGGCCGGCCAGAACGCTATGTTCGGTCACACGCGGGTTGTCAAAGAAGCGGTAGGCCGCCTTCGCCGCCGCCCAGTCGCCGCAGGCCGCCGGGATTGGCTTGCCCGGCGCAACTGACATCTGATCCAGCAACCGTCGCAGCCGACGGGCCAGACGCTTGTCGGGAACGGCCGCCGCAGAAAGCTCTTCCTCCTGCCAAGCGGCTTCGCTGCTGCCGTTCTTGTCTCGCATCCGTGACGCCTCCGTGATTCGGCGTCACGGACAGAATCACGGCAGATTCATACGGGGCAATAGGCCCGCCGACGATGTGGGTAATCGGAAGCCTCGCCGGAGGCGTACGCCAAAGGTAACGACACCGAAGGTTGTCCGGCAACGTTGAAGACTTCGGTATACTGTCAAAAGTTAGGCTCCTCCTCCTTGAATTCTTCTACGGAGAGTGTCGCGCTGGTCTTGTAATGACTGTCGCGACGGCGTATCGACAGGGGGCTGGAAATCAATTGCCCACGAATTATCTTCTAATGTACTTGCGAATATACTGACTCCGCAATTGTTTTTGAGTATGTCACTTGACTTGTGTGGCGGTGTGACTTCAACCAGCACGTGACCATTTCCACGAGGAGTGAACTGTCGCTTCCAGGGCGCGCCAGGACTTCCACCTCTAGATCGAACGCGCCCCATTTGGTCCTTGCTATTCCTTCTCAAAGCGCCGGCCGGCTGGGCAAGTTCCTCCACACAGTTCGGCTAGACTGAAAAGATGGAAGAGGACCCTAGGAACCATTGAGCGCAGCAGCCGTATGGCGCACGGTATTGCAAAGAACAAAAGAGCGACGCCACCCACAAGTGAGGTATCAGTCATCTCAAAACGCGATGGCACTGTCCGGAACATTATATTGGCGGACCCAATGCCAAGTGGCACATACTTGGCGGGTAGCGGATCGAACTGGGTCCGTCCGTCAACGCTGTCCGGGCAGAAATCGAGCGAACTGAAGTGCAGATCAAAGACGTGCTCCTCGCGCCAGGAAACGGCGCGTTTTTCTACGACGATCAGGCAGCCATAAGCGCCGGTGCCTCGCAGGACGGTTTTGTCTATGTGGGCGATCCCATCACGCCCGACTTCCAATCCATTCGCATTCCAGCATCTTCGCTCAGCGTCGGGCTCGTCCTCACCGACGACGCCGTTGTGTGGGGCGACATGATGAACGTCCAGTACTCTGGGGCCGGCGGACGCGATCTTTTCTTTGACACCCATCAAATCTCGGATTTGACGTCGCGCGTTGTGACGCCACGGCTTCTTGATGCCGATGCTTCTCGTTACCTTCCTGCTTGCGCGACGGTTCTCGAGCCTTTCGAACATAAGCGGCTACCTCTCGCGATTGAGTATGGCGTCAGTCAGGCGCTGCTTCGCGCAGCCGCTCATCTTCACCGAACGACAATGGCGGAAATCATATGCAGTGAATTTGACCTGCCGCTCCCGACGCGCAGAGTCCCGATCTACTGCCAGAGCGGTGATGCTCGCGAGATCAACGTCGACAAGATGATTCTGAAGTCCGTCGATGTTCTTCCACATGGCCTGATCAACTCACGGCAAAAATTCGGCGTCGGCGGCCAGACCTTCATGGAGTTCGTGAGGTGGGTTGCAACGCGTACGCGCGCAATCGGCCGCCCGGGCTATCATCCGGTGCTGCATTTCGATGTGTATGGCTGGATCGGTCAGGAAATCGGTCTGGAGCCGCAAACCATCGCCGACTTTATCTGCAAGGTTGCAGATACGGTTCCGGATTTCACGCTCAACATCGAGTGCCCGGCGGACTTTGGTTTCACGCAGGCCCAAATTGATAACTACGCTCGAATTGTATCGATCCTGAATGACCGGGGTTCCAGCGCTTGCATTGTCGTAGACGAGAGGTGCAATACGCTTGAGGACATTCGGCTTTTTGCCGAAGCGAAGGCCGCGCATCTCGTTCAAATCAAGACCCCGGATGTGGGCTCAATTGCCGACACGGCGCGTGCCGTTCTTCTGTGCAAAGAGCACAAGGTGGGAGCGTATGTCGGGGGAAGCTGCACTGAGACTGATCTCTCCGCCCGGGCTTCGGTCCACATATCGGTGGCAACCCAGGCGGACATGATGCTCGCAAAGCCCGGAATGGGAGTCGATGAGGGATTCTCCATCGTCGGGAACGAACAGAACCGATTGCTTGCGATGCTGAACCGTCGTCGGACACAAAACGAAAACGTTGGATGAAAAGCACGGTGTCGCATGCAAAACTCTCTTGAGGGGATCACTGTCGTAGCCGTGGAGCAGGCCGTTGCTGCCCCTTACGCATCGTCTCGCCTTGCGGACGCTGGAGCCCGGGTGATCAAGATCGAGAGGCCCGAAGGGGATTTTGCCCGAAACTACGACAAGTTGGTGCGTGGGCAAAGCGCCTATTTCGTCTGGCTTAACCGGGGTAAGGAGTCAGTGTGTCTGGACTTGAGGTCGGAGGCGGACCGGGCCATCCTGGAATCGCTCATCGCCGTTGCTGACGTCTTCATCCAAAACCTAAAGCCGGGCAGTATCGAAAAACTGGGTTTCGGGTCTGCTGGTCTGCGCCGACGCTTTCCACGGCTGATCGCCTGCGACATCTCGGGTTTCGGGGAGAAAGGGCCGTATTCCCACTTGAAGGCTTATGATCTCATCGTCCAGGCCGAAACAGGGCTATGCGCGATCACCGGCAACCAACAAGGGCCCGCACGTGTAGGGGTCTCGGTTTGCGACATCTCAGCGGGCATGACGGCGCATAGCGCCATTCTTCAGGCCCTCTATCACCGCGAGGTCACCGGCGAAGGCACTAGCATCCAAGTGTCACTGTTCGATGCCGTCGCCGACTGGATGAATGTTCCGGTTCTGCAAAACGACTACAGTGACTATCACACGCTACGCGCCGGCGTGAAACACCCGTCGCTGGCGCCGTATGGCGCCTATCGTTGTGCCGATGACAAAGAGCTCATCTTTTCGGTGCAAAATGACCGCGAATGGGTAAATTTCTGCGAGAAATTCCTGCAGCAGCCGGAGCTTACACGCGCACGTGGTTTTGCTGATAATATGGAGCGCCTCAGTAACCGTGCGCAACTTGATGAGATCATTGAGAGGCGCTTTTCCGAGCTGTACCGCGACGAAGCGATGCGCGAGCTTGAGGCCGCCGGTTTGGCATATGGCCGACTGAACGAAGTAGCGGATGTTTCAAACCATCCACACATTCGCAGGGTGCAGGTTGGCACACCTGAAGGAGTTGTAGACACGATAGCGCCGGCGGCGATTTTCAACTCCGAGCACCCCGCGTTGCGCCCAGTTCCGGCTCTTGGCGCTCATACCGAGACTGTCCGCGAGGAGGTTCTAGGGCGTTTGCGCGAGAGAGCCGCGTCGGAGTGAGCGCGCATCTCGGTAGGGTGGGTGCGCTCGCTATTTCCAAGGAGCCTGTGTACCGCGCATCATCTCAGCACGCCGGCCGCCCAGAAAGCTCACTGGCACCGCCCTCGCTAAAATCGGCCGCGGAGGCGACTCCATGATCAAAGACACCTTTGCGGCCGTTGAAAGCGCGATGTCTGTACCCCGCTGGAGATCCCTGCTCTTCGTTCCCGCTCACGTTCCGCGCTTTGTGGAGGCGGCTCATGAGCGCGGGGCAGATGGCGTCATACTCGACCTCGAGGACTCCGTTCCCCAGGATCAAAAAGGGGGGTCACGTTGGCAGCTTTCTGCATCCGTGGCAAAGGTGGGCCGCAAGGGCGCGTCGGTTTTGGTCCGCGTTAATCGTGGTTTGCGCGCCTTGGCGGCCGATCTGGATGCAGCCGTGATACCGGGTGTTGACGCACTTGTTCTTCCGAAGACGGACTCGGCAGAGTGGGTTTTAGAGATCGCGAATGCGGTATCAGAACTTGAACGGGAAAGAAATCTTCCGCTGGGACGCATCCGGTTCCTTGCCCAGATCGAGACGCCGGGCGCCTTGCAAAGGCTCGCGGCCATTGCGTCGGCGCATCCAAGGATGGTCGCGATGGGACTTGGTCCTGAAGATTTCAGTGCTGCTGTTGGCGGCGCCCCGGAATTCGACCTTCTCTTGTCGCCGAACCTTTCTGTTCTGTTTGCCGCCCGCGCGGCGGGCTTGCTCCCGCTGGGCTTCGCGGGAAGCATTGGCGAGTTCTCGGACTTTGATAAACTTCGTGAAACCGCAGCGCATGCGCGGCGGCTTGGCTTTGCCGGAGCTTTGGCGATCCATCCGACACAGGTGGCCATATTCAACGAGGCTTTCTCGCCAAGCCCGCAGGAACTCGAGTGGGCCCGTCGCGTCGTTGCGGCGGAAAACGATGCCGCCACGCGTGGCCTGTCTGCATTCTCGTTGAATGGTAAGATGATTGATCCCCCGGTGGTTCGGCGTGCTCACGAGATCCTGGCTCTCGCCAGCAATAACTGAGCTGCCTTAATCAGCAGCCGGACAGGCGCTTGTTTTTCGAGACATGGCCCGAATATTGCTTGCCTTCCATCTCGTTTCGAGATAGATAAGAAGGCACTGGGGATTATGCCTCGGTTTGGATTTGTTCAGCGTGGACATTAGGCAGTTAAGATACTTTGTCGGCGTCGTCGAAGCCGGCAGTTTCACGAAGGCAGCTGCGACCCTCAACGTTGCTCAAAGCGCTCTAAGCCTGCATGTGCGTCAACTGGAGGAAGGATTCGGCACGCAGCTGCTGGTTCGCGATCGGACCGGTGTCAGCGTCACGGCGTCCGGAGACAAGCTGCTGGAACGCGCGCGCATCATTCTGAAGGAAATTCAGCTCACTGAGGCGGAACTGACCAACTCGGTGGCTGCTCCTTCCGGAGAGGTGACCATTGGCATTCCTTCCGGAGCCGCTCGCGTCCTTAGTGGTCCCCTGATCGAATCGGTAAGAAGCGAATTGCCAAGGATTTCGCTGAAGATGATCGAGGGCATGACCGGACCGCTAGAGGAGTGGATGGCCGGCGGCCGTTTCAATCTGGCTGTCCTGTATCGCACTGCCGAGAGCGTGGGGCAAATGACGGTGCTGGCCCGCGAAGAGTTTTGCCTGGTGGTGCCGCCGGGCCAACCGCCATTCGAAGATTCGATACGGCTCGCCGACCTGCACGCGTTTCCGCTGGCGGTTCCCATGCGCAATAACAATGTCAGGCGTTCGGTGGCTGATGTCGTTGCCCAACACGGTTGTGTGCTGGACGTCAGATTCGAAGTCGACTCCCTTTCTACGATCATCAATATGGTCATGGAAGGAAAGGCGTATTCCATCCTTACCCCTTCGGCCATTCAGAAAGAGGCGTCTCAAGGCCAAGTCCGGACGGTTAAGATCATTGATCCAGTGATCACCCGTTCCGTTGTGCTTGCGGTCAACCCGAAAGATGAGCGCTCTCCAGCCGTTTCTGCGGTCCGCAAGCTTATCCCCAAGGTCGTCAGGACATTGATCGAGAGCAGGCACTGGTCGGCCACGACACCGGACCGACCTTAGGCACATCCTTCAAACCAAGTTCCAGGTGCTACCGCTCCTCCGCGGCTGCTTGCGCGATATCAATCTGGATTCCAGATGGTTTTGGGCGATATTCCATATTTGACCGGACCCGATCAATGCGATGAACTGCAGAGAAGCGGGCCTAGGTTCGATATCGGCGGGTCTCGCATTGGCAAAATACTCAAGCGGAGCATGGGATGTCCAACGCCACGAGCTATCAGCTCTTCATCAATGGCAGATGGCGAGCCGGTGGTAGCGGAGCCACTCTGCCGGTCATCAATCCGGCGACGGAGATGGTATTTGCCTCGGTGGCCTCGGCGACGATACCGGATCTGGATGAGGCCCTCGCTTCGGCAGAGCGCAGCCGCAAGGCCTGGTCCTCACGGCCTGCAAAGGATCGTGGCGAGATTCTTGTGGCAGCCGCCGAAATTCTGGCAGCGAAGGTTGAAGCGGCGGCTAGGGACCTGTCAGCCGAACAGGGAAAGACGATTGCCGAAGCGACAGGTGAGTACGCGCGCGCTGTCGAAACGCTGGAGTGGAACGGCACGCACGCCGAAGAGCTGTCGGCCCCCATTCCGATGGGCCCGAACCGGATGATAGTACCGGAGCCGCTTGGCGTCGTTGCTGCCTTCACGCCCTGGAACTATCCCGCCGTTCTCATCGCTCGCAAGCTCGCCCCTGCTTTGGCGGCAGGCTGCCCGGTGATCCTCAAAGGGGCTGAAGAGACACCAAGCGCGGCTGTCCACTTCGTCGAAGCCTTGCGACAAGCGGGTATCCCGGACGGCGTGGTCAATCTCGTCTTTGGCGTTCCGGTGCAAATATCCCGGCATCTCCTCAGCTCGCCGATCGTCAAGGTCTTGACTTTCACGGGCTCTACCGAGGTTGGAAAACAGCTCGCCAAGCTCGCCGCGAATAACTTGCAGCGGTGCATTCTTGAACTCGGTGGGCACTCCCCGGTCGTTGTATGCGAGGATGCCGACCTGGCAACGGCCATACCGGCAATTGCGGAATACAAGTTCGAGTGCGCGGGCCAGAGCTGCAATGCGCCTAGCAGGATCCTCGTCGCGCGGCCTCTCTACGAGGAATTCCTGTCCCGGATGACCGAAGTCGCCCGCAAGATCAAGATCGGTCCACCGGACGACCCGGCGACGGAGATGGGTCCGATGGCAAATGCACGGCGAATCGAGGCCATGCAGCGTCTAGTCAAGGATGCGGTCGATCGCGGCGCCACCGTCGAAACCGGTGGCACCCGCCTCGACCAACCGGGTTTTTACTGGCCGCCAACGATCCTGACAGGGGTGCAAAAGGATGCGAAAGTGCTTCATGACGAGCCGTTCGGGCTCATCCTCACCGTGGCGCCGTTCGACACGATCGAAGAGGCGATCGAAGAAGCCAACGCCACTGAGTATGGCTTGGCTGCCTACTTCTTCACCGGCGCCACCGATGCGAAACGGGCGCTGATCGGCGGTCTTTCGGCAGGCGCCGTCAGTGTAAATTACCTGAAAGGGGTTTCTGCAGATGCGCCGTATGGAGGCGTCAAACAGAGCGGCTATGGATATGAGGGCGGCGAGCAAGGTTTTCGGAGCTTCCAGAACCTGAAACTGGTGAACGGGCTCGGGTCATTCGGATGAGATTTCGTGAATAAAAGAACACGGACCATTGCCGGCAAGGATATCACAAAGAGCGTCGCCGACGCCCTTCAGTACATCTCGCACTACCATCCCCCCGACTATATCCGGTACCTTTCGCAGGCATACACGCGCGAACAGAGTCCGTCGGCTAAGAACGCCATCGGGCAGATTTTGCTGAACTCTCGCATGGCGGCCTTCGGACGGCGCCCGATCTGTCAGGATACCGGTCTTGTGGTGGTCTTTGCAAAGGTCGGCATGGGCGTCCGCATCAAATCAACGGCCAGTTTCGCCGACCTCGTCAATGAGGGCGTTCGCCAAGCATATCTCGACCCCTACAATCCCCTTCGACCATCGATCGTTGCGGATCCGCTTGCCGGGCGGGTGAACACGCGTGACAACACGCCAGCGGTCATCCACGTCGACCTTGTGCAAGGCAACCAGATTGAGATCACCATCGCCGCAAAAGGGGGCGGATCGGAAAACAAGGCGCGTTTCACCACCCTGAACCCCAGCGCGTCCGTTGCCGACTGGGTGGTCGACACTGTTTCGACCCTTGGCAGCGGATGGTGCCCCCCCGGCCTGATCTCGGTCGGCATCGGTGGCAGCGCTGAAAAGGCGATGCTGCTAGCCAAGGAGGCCATGAACGAACCCATCGACATGTCGGAACTGATCGCCAGGGGGCCGTCAAGCGCGGAGGAGGCACTACGGGTTGAGCTTTATGAGCGGATTAACGCGCTGGGCATCGGCGCTCAGGGCCTCGGCGGCCTGACAACAGTCGTGGACGTCAAGGTTGCAACCTATCCTACCCACGCCGCGTCCAAGCCCGTGGCACTCATTCCGCAATGCGCCGCCAACCGGCACCTGACCTTCACATTGGACGACACAGGGCCGGTCCAGCTCCAACCGCCCGACCTTTCCGAATGGCCACAGATCGAAAATGAGGAGTTGCACACGGCCGATGTCCGGCGGGTCAATCTCAGTGCGCTCACAAACGAAGAGACGGCATCATGGCGCTGCGGGGAAACCCTCCTTTTATCCGGAAAGATGCTGACGGGCCGTGACGCCGCCCACAAGCGAATAGTCGATTTGATCGATACCGGCGAGCCGCTTCCCGTCGATCTGCGGGGACGCGTGATCTACTACGTCGGACCCGTCCGCGCAGTGAGGGATGAGGTGGTCGGGCCGGCTGGCCCAACAACCTCCAGCCGGATGGACAGTTTTACTGAAAAGATGCTCGCCGAGACCGGCCTATATGCGATGGTCGGCAAAGCGGAGAGAGGCCCGGCGGCCATCGAGTCGATTGCGAGACACAGAACGCCCTATCTCATCGCAGTCGGTGGCGCTGCATACCTGATTTCAAAATCGATCAAAGCGGCGCGGATCGTTGCCTTTGAAGACCTGGGCATGGAAGCCATCTATGAATTCGAGGTGCAGGACATGCCGGTCATCGTGGCTGTCGATGTTAAGGGAAACTCCGTTCACAGTTCGGGGCCTCTTGAGTGGCGTAAGCGCATGGCGGCCGACAGCATCGCACGCAACATCGGCGTTTGAGTCTTCCCGGCTGGGCACCGGCCAGACTCCAGCGCCGGATTCTGGGCCGTAGCGGTAACACGAGCTGCATGTTGCAATGCCAATCGGCGAGCCAGATAAGAAGGGCGTTTAGTCTCGAAGCCGAATGCGCCGATGTAAGCACTGCATCTAACTATTCAGTGCACGCAATCAATGCTCGGATGCTGTCGAGGGTGTCAGTTAAAGCAGCGGAGGATCAAAAAAATGCGTTATCTAGTTACGATGAGGTCTCCGCCGAAGGCGACTATACTCTCCAGTTGCGTCATCGCCCCGTTAGGCCGCGAGGCGATAGCCAAACTGCTTCTACAGCCTTTCTCCATGGATCGCTTCCACTGACTTTCGACAACCCCACTCTGGCGCATTGCGGGCCGAGAACGGATGCCGTCCACTACATTCGATCACTTCATTAATGGTAATATTGATTGGCATGAATTGCGCTGTCGACAACGGCTTGAGAGCAAAAGGTCATGAAGTCGAAATCTGATCCTGTGCGCCTAGACGCTTGGGACGTCCGGATTCTCTCAGAGATTCAGTCAGACGGTCGGATTTCGAAAAGCGAGCTCGCAAAGCGTGTTCATCTTTCGGCTTCGGCCTGTTCGGAACGGCTCCGTATACTCCAAGCCGCAGGAATAATTGAGGGGTTCTACGCGCGACTAAGTCCAGCGCTCATCGGGGGCATGATCTGCATAATGGTGGAGGTGGTTCTGGATCGTCATCGTCTGGAGGATCAACGGAACTTCGAGACTGCGATCCAAGAGACGCCGGAAATCCTGGACTGCTGGGCTATCGGGGGGCGGATCGATTATCTTATGCGAGTTTCATCTCCTTCTATGGCTGCGTATCAGGATTTCATGGAGGGACTGCTGCAGGCAGGCTTAGGGATCGATCAATACTACAGCCTTATCGTGACGAAACCAGTGAAATCCAATTCACCAATCCCTTTGTCCGCACTAAGTCAACGGTAAACTCCCGAAGCCGTGGTTTCCACGGCGATTGGTGCCGATCCAGCGAATTCGTCGGCTAAAGACATGCATTTCCGTGAAACTCGAGAGGCGTTTGCCGGTATGCTTTCAAGAGTTAATAAAGCGCCCTGCGAATTGGATTTAAAAACCGCAGGGGGTTCTCATGATCAGAATACTAAAAGTCGGAGGAGAGTTTGATGTCCACGTTTTTTACGAAGGCGGCAATCGCCGCGAGTTTTCTGTGGTTTCTGTCAATCTCGGCTTTAGCTGAGGATGTCGGGACAATTGACCTCAGTGATGCGAAGGGTTGGGTTGACAGGCAACCGCCACCTCCAGACGGCCTCCACATTCGCGAAGTGAAGATCTGGGCCCCGACCCCCTGCCACCACGCTGTGATGAAAGCCGCCGGAGAATCAAAGTCTAGTCCACCTGTACCTCAGTTTGAGGTCACGATTGAGGAGCCCGCAACAAACGTTGTCTGCGTCCTTGTTGTTAGTAAAGTCACCGTGGAACCATTCGATGTAGACGATTATACGGGCGGCTTGCAGGTCCAGATTTTCTACAGGGGCCACGAGGGACAGCTACTCGAGTTGCAAGAGGTTCACTGAAGGCCCGCGAGTAAAAAATGCCCGCCGGCATTCGCCCGGCGGGGCTAGTTTGCCGCGCGGCGCGGTTTAAGCAAACTGGCGGAGGCGCAGCTGTTCTAAAAGCTATCCTCATTGCAAATATACGTTGGTAGTTCTAGCGTGTGCGACCGATCCCGTTGAGCACCGTAGAGCGGGAATTCTCCCACTTCCTGTCAGAAAATGCGGGAAATGTGCGCGGACAGCGAGAAAACGCCGAATTCCTGCGACGATGGGGCGGTTATTCGCGCAACGCGGTCCGTTTGGCGCTGCTATACTCACGAAGCGGGCATTGAGCAGCCGTTATCGAGGATTGCCTAGAAGGACGGAAACTGGGGAATAGAAATCACTGAAAGCAGCCTGATTACTGAAGGTCGAATGTTCCGGCAAATTGCTGGTGATCGACTGAAGTGTTTGCCGGGCAGCTTTGGCGTTGCCCTTGCCGAAGCAGCCCAAATAAGAAACCATTTGGCCGGAAGAAGGTGATTTCCATATCCGAAATGGCACATTCCAGGTTTAGGTGGAGATCATCAAGTAGTGGGAGCGCAAAATACCAGAGAGATTTGAGTGCTAAGAGTCCGTTTGAGAATTGGTTCAATGGCTGTTCTGCGCATCAAAAGACTGCCCACGGCGACGTGGATCATGGCTTCGGAGAGGTCGATGCGTCGTTCGTAGTCGCGCACGAGACCATAGCGCCCATCGTATTCGATTGCATGCGCTAGACCCGACCGTCCAGTCGGTGTCGGCTAAGCGGGATTCCCAAAAAGGGCTCATCGGCGGCTCCTTCCGAAGTGCTTAGGTCCGCACCTCCGGGATCGAAGCCTGCCGCCGATGCGAAGGGCGCCTTGACCAAGGCGCCCTTCATTCTAGAGCGTCGAGCATTCTGACTGAATCGAACGGATTGCCGTCGTGTAGCGACGACCTGCTGTCAGAAAATCTGGATTTGAATATCACGTCGGGGGATGTTGTTGTCTACAGAGCGGTACAGCGGCTTGGGACTTCCACTGTCATTCGTTCTTAATTGCTGAAACGGAAGACGAAGGTGGTTGCCGGAGAACCGAATGACGTGCGATTGAAAAACGTTGACAGCCAATGGATTGTCCAGGTCGTCGAAAATGGCAAAATAACTCGGCATTTATTCGACGCTCAAGCCGTTGCCGAGAGCTACGCCGAAGGCCAGCGAATTAGGCTCGGCCTGCCTGGAAGGCCACCGATCAGTTGACAAGCGTTGAACCTGGATTAGGAGGAGAACCCGGTGGATGAGCGCCCTAAGAGGCTCCGCGAAACACCAGACTTCATCATCAACGATGTACTCGACCTCGCCGAGTACTCCGATCGCCGTATTGTCACTACCCTAGTTGATACGCACGGAGTTCGCCTTCGTCTCCACCTCACAGTCGTGACCTCAGAATTGCTTTGCGAGCGAATTGCCAACGCGCTGGAGCGCCGGTACGGCGAATAGCGACCTAAGAGTCCTCTCTGTCTAGTGGATGTGGCGACCGTGTGGATAAGATCAGATCGGTAGTACAAGCTGCTCGTCCGATACTAAGCCGCCTGTTAGGGTAGCGCATACTTTATTGAAATTCTGAGGGTAGGGGCGGGGAACTGCATAAGTCCGCCGCGGGGCACATGAGCGTAGAAGACATGGTAAGACCGGTGAAGACATCCGCTCCTGGACAATATCTGGGATACGCGGTGCAGCCAGTACGATTCTGCTACCACTTACTGCGCGCCGCCCATGGAGAGCTGGTGTCGCTTGAATATATGGACGACGTCGCTATCCATCGTCCTTCGGGTCAAGTGGCACTTGAGCAATGCAAGAGCTCAATTCGGCCGAAGCTCATTACCGACAAATCAATTGACCTTTGGAAGACCTTCGGCAACTGGGTGGACATATGTGCTGCCCACGGGCTGGAACCGGGGAACACAGAGTTCATCCTCTATGTGGCTCCCGGGGAAGCTGGTCCCATCGTCGAAGCCCTTCACGCGGCAAACACGGATGACGCGGCTAACGCGATCATCACCAAACTCAAGAGTTGGCTGACCCCAAGTACGGTAGGAAAGGGATTCGGCGAACATCTCCAAAGATTCCTGGTTGCCGGCGATCCCGCATGCGCTGCAATCATCAAGAAATTTAGGTTCGATGCCGAGACGGACCCACTGGATCGAATCCGCGAGATTTTGCGCGCCACTATTACCGAGTCAGCTGTAAATGACTTTTGCAGTGCTGCGATTGGACGTGCCAAGGAGGACGCCGAACGCCTAATCCGAGATGGCAAGTCGCCAGTCGTCGATGCGCAAGCGTTTCGGCGTCGCTTTCAAGCGTTTGTGCGAAAACACAATCTTGCAGGCCTGCTCAACTCGACGACCGCTGCACCTGGTACGGCGGACATAGAAAAGACCATTGCGTCGGCACCAATGTTCGTCCGCCAGCTCGAAGCGGTGGAGCTCACCCCAGAGCTTATCGTCGGTGCTGTGAGCGCTTGTCTGCGCTCGACTGCCGACAAGATCAAATGGGCTGCCGACGGTGACATCGTCGAAGACAGCCTTGATGAGTTCGACGCGGGCTTGCAGCAGCGCTTCTCGCTCGTACGCGACGAAGTCGAGGACCTTCATGCCGCGCACGATCCCAAAAAGCGCGGCCGATTGGTCTACAGGCGTTGTGCTACCGTGCAGATGCCACTTGAAGGACGGACTCTGCCCAATCACTTCGTCGAGGGAGCATACAACGATCTGGCGAATGATCTTCGTGTCGGTTGGCATCCGTCGTATCAAGATATCCTTGGGAAGAATTGGGCATGACGGAGAGACTCTCAGCCGTTGAGCTGGTTCAAAACCCAGCGTTCGGTTCGACGATCCTTTGGAATTTCATTCATGGGTTCCAGGAGGAATCCATGGATCGCCTTCCGAATATGGAATTGATGTTTCTTGTTTTTCCGATCGTCATGCACACGCAGACAATGGAAGTGGTCACATCCACGCGGGTCGGATCAGCATTAGGGAAGTTCGTCGCCAATCTTTCAGAAAATCGTGAAGACCTGCTTGCCCTTCACGATCGCGCCCTCGCGATGCGGCTTTTTACTCTCGAGTCCATCGGCACGGGTGTTGCGAGCAAAATCGTTAGCCTTGATTACGCGACTGCAACGTTGCGCGCGAATGAAGTCAAGCTTCCTAAGCCACCTGAGAGGTTAAAAGCACACGGTCCGGCAGCAGAAAAATTGGGCCGGTGGATAGCGCGCGTCCCGGCAAATCATGCCTTCTCCATCCTACAGGTTCATCTCTGATGCATTTTCAGATTCTCAAACTCATCCTCTGGCCCAAAGGCGATTTTGCGCCGCGCGAAGTTGAATTCGAACCAGGTATGGTCAATGTCATTAGCGGTGCATCAAAGACCGGCAAGTCCGCTGTCATTCCGATCATCGACTATTGTTTGGGATCGGGAAAATGTCGAATTCCCGTCGGAAGCATCCGAAATGCCTGCGCGTGGTTTGGCGTTTTGATCGAGACGCTGGATGGACAGAAATTGTTGGCCCGGCGAGAGCCGGGGGATGCGCAGCAGACTGGTGACATGTTCGTCCTGGAAGGAGGCGGTATCGAAATTCCGAACCGCATCGACCAGAAGAACGCAACGGTCGATGAAGTGAAGCGAATGTTCGACCGCCTTGCTGGACTGTCACAGCTACGGCTTGATCCCGATGCCTCTGAACAAAGTTTCCAATCCAGGGTCAGTTTTAGAGACCTGACAGCCTTCATGTTCCAACCGCAATACATAGTCGCCAATCCGATGGTGCTATTCTTCAACGCGGACACAACCGAGCACCGCGAGAAACTGCGGGCGATCTTTCCTTACGTTGTTGGGGCTTTGACCCCTGCGATGCTGGCCGCTCGCTGGGAAATTGACAGGCTTCAACGGCTACTGCGCAGAGCAGACAGTGATCTGTCGGGCATTCGCCGAGGCGTCCGAGCGTGGCAAGCTGAAACACAAGCGTGGATGCGCCAAGCGATCGAATTTGGTCTACTGCCTGTAGGCACCATCGTCCCCGAGGAGTGGCCCGAGACCGTGGACCTTTTGCGTCAGGTGGTGCAATCAGATACGCGCCTCGCCAATACCACGGTCGACTCCATCGAACCAACCTTGGTTCAACTTGAGCAGCTACGTCAGGGAGAGTCGGCTGCAGCAGCGCTCGTTTCTCAACACAGGCAGCGTCTCAATGAAGTTCAAAAACTGATCGAGAGCAGCTCTAGCTATGGGGCCGCAATTCGCATTCAGCGCGATCGTCTCAGTATCGCATCATGGCTGAGCAGCTTTGCCGGTCGAACGGACGATCCTATCGCCGCACTGACAGGCTCCGGCCGTGAGAAACTCGACCAACTCACTGAGGCGCTATCCGGAATAGAAATTGAGCTGCGAAGCCAGCCTCTTCTTTCTGACACGTTCGATCGAGAGCGACTTCGGCTGCGCGGGCTCGTTGAAGAGTCCACAGCTCGTTTGAGTGGCATCAGGCAAGAAATTTCTATTCTCGAACGCAGGTCCGATGAAGTCAGCAAGGCAATTTATCGCTCCGACCGCATCGAACGCTTCCTCGGCAGACTAGAGCAAGCGTTGGTCACTTATGATCGCGCGGACGAAACGTCCGAGCTCAATGCTCGCGTTCAGCAGCTAACTGAGCAAATTGAAAAGTTGCGGAAGATTTATTCTGAGCAGCAAGTGAAGGCTCAGACCAACAACGCTCTTCGGATCATAGAGAATTTTGCGGCACAAATTATCCCAACGCTCGACGCAGAATGGAAGGAAGCTCCTATCAAGCTTCTAATCGACGATCTCACAATTCGTGTCATTCATGCGGACCGTTCGGACTTTCTCTGGGAGATAGGCAGCGGCGCCAACTGGCTCGCCTACCACGTTGCATTAACGCTGGCGCTCCAACGGTTTTTCCTCGAAGAGGGCAATCATCCTGTCCCGGCGCTTCTAATTTATGACCAACCAAGCCAAGTGTATTTCCCACGAAATCTCGATCAGGGCACTGATGACGTCCCAGTGCGCATCAGAGACGTGGATATTTCTGCCGTTCGCGCCGTGTTCGAAGCCCTCGGCAGAGAGGTTGTGCGTGCAAAAGGCCGTCTACAGGTGATCGTTCTCGATCATGCCGGGTTTGACGTCTGGGGCGAGATCGAAGGTGTGACGCTTGCTCAGGAGTGGCGCGACAACACAAAACTGGTTCCGCCGGAGTGGCTAGGATCGGCGCAACAATGATTGATCGTGGGGGGTAGCGGCCCGTTTGGCTGGCTAACGAACGAGGGCCTGGATCGAACCAAGCGCTACGCTCGCGAGAACGGGATTAAGAAAATGATCATTTGCCCCAAGTTGCCGGGTTGAGGGGTGTGCGATGCCGAATGTCTCGCGCCTTGTGCAAAGAATTCATTTTGAAGATTTTGTGGGGCCGAATTCGAGAGGCTCGTCTTTGCATATCATGTCCGGGCCGGATGGACCGAGATCGCCTGGTATGGGCAAGCCGGGGGCGACCACGGGCGGTTGCTTGACGATGGCACGCGCTGCCGGGCGGTCATTCAATGCGTCAATCGTAGCAGCCTTACCCAAAATAAGGCTGAGCATGACATGCAGAGGATGCTTTCCTCTCCCTCGAAGATTGATGCACTCAAATTCGTAACGCGCGGCGCGGTGTCCGCAACGCGCCGAGACGCCATTCAAACATTTGCCAAAGCAAACGGCATAAAAATCTATCAATCTGGTCAGGCGTAGAGTTCGAGGAACATCTGCGCCTGATCGGCGAAGATCTTCTTAGGCCGCTTTTGCGCTGGGGAAGTTTTTCCAGATAGGGCTGACGAATTGCTCCGTTTTGCCGACGACTTATCGGCCTTACAGATGGCGATGCCCTTGCTCCATTCGACCGTCCTGCATTTCGAACACCGTTCCTCGAAGAGTGTTCGCTATCGGCGTTTCAGCAGGCCATTGAAGATACCATCGTCGCGCTGAATACCGACATTTGGCGAACGCGAGAGGGCGATGAGATACGTCGGATACCTTCGCTGCATCACCTGCGTGACCAGCGAGTTAAAGCGAGCGTTTCGCGCGCCGTTCAATTGATTGATCAATTGCGGCGCACCTTTGTGTCAGGTCTGCGAGACAAGAGCATCAGACTTTGTGCATGTGGAAGTAGTGACTGCACGACATTTAATGTCGAACGCGCCGCCGGGATCAAGTTAGACAAGATTCGATCAGAGGCCCTCGGAGCCTTTCGAGATGCGTACCCAGGGTTTCGGGTGGAAATCGCGTAATCGCTGCTTATCTCAAAGTCTGCGGAAGATGCCTTCGGCGGCATCGAACGAAGGCCGGGGCCGGTTAGGCTGCGCTTGCCGTCGCATAGGTTCGTAGAGCATCGAAAAGAACGTATCGGCGATTTCAGCGGCCAACTCAGGCAGAAGATGGTCGACAGACCCAACAAAACTGGAGCCGGAGAACAGCGATTTGACCGAAATGCGCCGAGCGATGATCTGGTATGTCTTGAACATCTCTCGGACCAAGGTCGTCCCTCGATCGCCCTGCACATGTCCTTCATCTTGAGGGTCGATGGAGATGCAATCCCAACGGAGTTCGAAATATTTACGCCGGGTCGCGATACACAAATTTGGAATGCCTCGCTTTGTGCATTCGCGGAACCAACGAATTAGCACTGCGATCGCCGCTGGCGAATTCGACCCAGATACGATCTGGCAACGACGGCGATCTCGCAACCATCCTGACGGCTGAGAGATCAACATCGGCATGGCCGAACGTTGCCAACCTGTCTGACATTCGCCACAGGTCTAAGTGCGAGAGCGTAGGCCTCGCAGGCGAAGTGCTTTTAAGCGACGCAAGTAGCGCGGCGTTTGTGCCGTAGCCCAGTCCGGACGCGAGCGCTTCCGTAAGGTGTGATGATTTCACCTGCGAGAGCAAGCCTCGCAGTGTAACCATCGGCGTGGTACGGTGACGGCCGCTTTGCAGCGTTAGATCTTCGTGGTGGGAGTCAGGCGGTCATCGCGTTGTGCGACGTCATGACGTCAGCCGGCACCCGCGACCGCACGTCCCCTCTGCTGCTTGCACGTCTCGGGCTGCGCGCCGTGCGATATTGCGTAAGCGATGTTCCGACGGCACCTTTCGGGGATCGGCGTGAAGGACGATGTTCGGAGCCTTTGAGGGCTTCGACATATGACGATTTCAGAGCTTACGCTTAAGTCGAACGACTTGGGGCCGGTGCGCCGGTTCGAGGTGTTCACGGGCTCCGGCCGGCGACGCGAATGGCCTCCAGAGGAGAAGGCGCGGATCGTTGCGGAGAGCTACGAGGCTGGCGAGACGGTTTGTGCTGTAGCTCGCCGATATGCGCTTTCCCCGCAGCAATTGTTTGCCTGGCGCCGGGCTGCGCGTCAGCCCTCGGCGGAGGCGCCGGCATCAGAATCCCTGTTCGTTCCTGCGGTGGTTGCGGCGTCCTTGCCGGAACCGGTGGCGCAGCGCCCAGGACGACCACGGAAGCAGAAGGCGGTCCGCGACGCCGGCGTGATCGAGTTTGAGATCGACGGTGTCGCCATGCGCGTTGGCCGCGGCGCCGACACCAAAACGGTGGCTGCTATAATCCGCGCGCTTAAGGCAACGACGTGATCGGGCCGACGGGTGCGGTCAACGTAATGGTGGCGACAAAGCCAGTCGACTTCCGCAAGGGCGCGGAGGGGCTGGCCGCGCTGGTGCGCGAGACGATGGGCGCCGATCCGTTCAGCGGCGCCGTCTACGTCTTCCGGGCGAAGCGCACCGACCGGATCAAGCCGATCTTTTGGGACGGCACCGGCGTTTGCCTCTATGCCAAGCGCCTGGAGGACGGCGAGTTCCGCTGGCCGAAAGTACAGGACGGCGTGATGCGGCTTACGGCCGCGCAACTGTCGGCAACCGCCAGCCGGATGGACGGTTTTACTGAAAAGCTGCTCGCCGAGACCGGGCTTTTCGCAATGGTGGTTAAGGCGGAGAGGGGACCGGCGGCCATCGAGTCGATTCTCAGACACAAAACGCCCTATCTTATCGCAGTGGGTGGCGCTGCGTACCTGATTTCAAAATCGATCAAGGCGGCACGGCTCGTTGCCTTTGAAGATCTGGGCATGGAAGCCATCTATGAATTCGAGGTGCAGGACATGCCGGTCATCATGGCTGTCGATATTGAGGGGAACTCAATTCACAATTCCGGGCCTCTTGAGTGGCGTAAGCGCATGGCGGCCGACAGCATCGCACGCAACATCGGCGGATTCTGGGCCGTAGCGGTAACATGAGCGGCATTTTGCACTACCCAGCGGCGAGCCCGATAAGAAAGGCCTTCAAGCCGAATGCGCCGGTGTAAACACTGCATCTGACTGTTCCGTCCACGCGATCGATGCTCGGATGCTGTCGAGTGTGCCAATCAGGTAAAGCAGCGGAGATTCAAAGAATGCACTCGACAACCCACTCTGGCGCGTTGCGGGCCGGGGAGCGGATGTCGTCCACTACATTCGGTCACTTCAATTAATGACAGAATTGATTCGGATCAATTGCGCTGTCGACCACCGCTTGAGAGCAAGGTCATGAAGTCGAAATCTGATCCTGTGCGCCTAGACGCTTGGGACGTCCGGATTCTCTCAGAGATTCAGTCAGACGGTCGGATTTCGAAAAGCGAGCTCGCAAAGCGTGTTCACCTTTCGGCTTCGGCCTGTTCGGAACGGCTCCGTATACTCCAAGCCGCAGGGATCATTGAGGGGTTCTACGCGCGACTCAGTCCATCCCTCATCGGTGGCATCATCTCTATCATGGTGGAGGTGGTTCTGGATCGCCATCGTCTTGAGGATCAACGGGACTTCGAGACTGCGATCCAAGAGGTTCCGGAAATCCTGGACTGCTGGGCTATCGGGGGGCGGATCGACTATCTGATGCGCGTTTCTTCTCCTTCCATGGCTGCGTATCAGAATTTCATGGAGGGACTGCTGCAGGCAGGCTTGGGGATCGACCAATACTATAGCCTTGTCGTGACCAAACCAGTGAAATCCAATTCACCGATCCCCTTGTCCGCTCTAAGGCAAAGATAAACTCCCCAAACCTCGATTTCCACGGCGATCGGTGTCGTTTCCGCGAATTCGTCGGCTAAAGTCGTACATTCCCGCGAAAGTCGAGAGGCGTTTGCCGGTATACTAATTGCTAAAGAGGCGGCTGGCTGAGTGTCCTCCGCCGATGATCGCGAGGAGACGGACGATGAGCTTGAGCAATCTGGGAACCGAGCAACTCCGGGAGAAGGATCGGAGCTTTGTCTTTCATCCGTCTACGCACTTAGCCAAGCACAGCCGCGGCGAGACGCCAAACCGAATTATGGTAGGCGCAGAAGGCGTGTACATCTGGGATACCGAAGGCCGAAAAAGCCTCGACGGTTTTGGCGGGCTCTATTGCGTCAATATGGGGTATGGCTGCACCGAGATAGCCGACGCCATTGCCCGGCAAGCGCACGAGTTGCCGTTCGCCCATGTCTATGCAAGCCAAGGAACCGAGCCAGTCGCGCTCTTGGCAGAGGCCGTGGTCGAATATTTCGGTCAGAACATGCGAAGGGTCTATTTCGGCCTCTCCGGTTCCGACGCTAACGAAACCAATATCAAGCTGGTCTGGTACTACAACAACATCCTCGGCCGTCCTGAAAAGAAGAAGATCATCTCGCGACATCGCGGATATCACGGGTCCGGGCTGATCACCGGTAGCCTGACAGGCCTTCCCTTCTTTCACAATTTCTTCGACCTGCCGCTGGACTTGGTGCGCCATACGACGACGCCACATTACTATCGCCAGGCGCATGACGGCGAAAGTGAGGAAGCGTTCTCCAGACGCTGTGCTAACGAACTTGAAGCCCTTATCCTCGCTGAAGGCCCCGAGACAGTTGCAGCCTTTATCGGAGAGCCGGTACTTGGGACCGGCGGCATCGTTCCGCCCCCAAAGGGATACTGGACGGCAATTCAAGGCGTGCTCGACAAGTACGATATCCTTCTGATCGCCGATGAAGTGGTCTGCGGCTTCGCGCGAACCGGTGAGAAATTCGGTTCCCACCTGTATGGCATGCGCCCGGATTTCGTCACGATCGCCAAGGGCTTGAGTTCAGCCTACCTGCCTATCTCCGGGTCTATTATCGGTGATCGGGTCTGGTCGGTCTTGGAACAAGGAACGGAGAAGCACGGCCCACTTGGCCATGGCTGGACATATTCTGGTCACACGCTTTGCGCGGCGGCAGCGCTTGCGAATATTAAACTGCTCAAGGAAAGAAACATCTTGGAACATGTTCGGGATGTCGGACCGTATTGGCATGCCCGCATGAGAGCCGAACTGGAGGGACATCCTATTGTTGGCGAGGTTCGCGGCGTCGGCATTCTAGCCGCCGTGGAGCTGATGCAGGATGCTAAAGGGCGGGTACCATTTGAACCCGGACTTCAGGTCGGCGTGCGCGCCGCTGCTGCTCTGTTTGAGAATGGTGTCATCGGCCGCGCTATGCCGCATGGCGATATTCTCGGCTATGCCCCACCTCTGATCATTTCCCGGAAAGAGATCGACATCATCGTCGACGCGACCGCGAAATCAGTCGATACGACCTATCGCGCGCTGAAGGCGGACGGCGCGATATGATCTGGCGTGAGATGAAGCCTTCCACTCGGATCGGCCGGGACATTCACGTGCGGCAGCCCTGTGGCGTCATGAGCAGGGGGGCGCAACAATCCGCTTCGCTTTTAAGGCAACTTGCATGGAGGGTGTGCGAGCCGATGCCGAAATGCGACGCCAATCTCGAAAAACACACTGCCGCCTTCGCGTCCGAAGACGGCTCACGTGAGCTGCTGCAAAAAAAGAGGTGACGCTTTCACAGACCACAGACCGCAATCTACCGTGAGGCTGAGCTCCTCCATGGAGCAGTCTCAACCGCACGCAAAAAGACACCCCGACCGTGATGAAGTGCAAACCCAAGAGGACAACTGTCACCTGCTAACAGATGACGCTGGAATGACGTCTCGGTTTCGATAACAGCGCCGTCGAAGCACATATCGCCCTCCCAAGGCGCACCGGCCCGGCACGGAGCTCAGTCTCCGGCCGGGCCTTCTACCCAGAATGGCTGCGGATTGGCCGGCCCGTCTTGGCTCCTTTTTGGGAGGCCAGAACTCACTGCAGTTTAGCTATGCAAGACGCTTTTCATAGATTTGTAGAGCAGATCGCGGACAGCGCTGACGCGACGGACCTGCGCAACGCTCTGGGCGAGATTGCCTCTTCGCTCGATTTGCCGTCTTTTGCCTATCTTTTCCCTTCGCCTGTCAAGGGCCGCAAGGTCCGCCTGATTTCCACCTACCCTCAATCCTGGACATCTCACTACCTTCAAAGTCGGTATGAAAAGATTGACCCGGTTATCCATCAGGCGCGTGGTGGTCAGGAACCATTCAACTGGGATGCGCACGGTGCTGTTCTCGAACTATCGACGCAGCAGCGACAATTGATGGATGAGGCGACGCAATTTGGCATTCACTGCGGCTTCACGATCCCGATCCATGACAGCACCGGTACTTTTGCAGCACTGACCTTCGCCTCCGATGAAAGGCGACCACCGTTCTTTCGCCTGATTGATCGATATGATCGCGTGCTGCAGCTCATCGCGGTCTTCTTCCACCTTCATGCCTGTCGCAAGCTGGCCGACGGCAGGACCGTGGCTGGCGTTGCCCTGTCGCGAAGGGAAATGGAATGTCTGAAGTGGGCGGCTCGCGGCAAGACGGCGTGGGAAATCGGCCGCATCTTGGGAATCAGTCGGAGCACCGCAGCCTTTCATCGGGATAACGCCAGGAAGAAGCTTGGCGTGAAGACGGCTATTCAGGCAGCCGTTCGACTTGCACTATCCAGGCCATCTCTCTTCACCTGATCTCCGAAACCTGGGCACATGCACAGGTTGTATCAACTCCGGCCTTTCCCTTCAATCGCAGGTGTTATCCATGCGAGGGAGAAAGGCCATCATGATGCAGTTGATCACGCCGGATTGCTACGCTGAGTTCAGCGACGAGCTCGAGCAGATGCACCGCTTGCGGTATCGCGTCTTCAGGGATCGACTTGATTGGGACGTTTCGTTCAGCGGCGGCTTTGAGGTCGATCCGTTCGACGCGCTTCGTCCCCACTACCTATTGCTGCGTGCGCCCGACGGACGCATCGACGGCTGCGTGCGCCTGTTGCCGACTACAGGACCGACAATGCTGCGCGATAGCTTCTTCGCTCTCCTTGCCGACCGTCCAGCGCCGGAAGATCCGCGTGTTTGGGAAAGCAGCCGTTTTGCGCTTGATCTGCCGCCTTCCGCGCCGAAACAGGCGGGCATCGCTACTGGCACCTACGAGCTGTTTGCCGGGATGGTCGAGTTTGGGTTGTCACGTGGTCTGCACAGCATCGTTACCGTAACGGATCTACGCATAGAGCGGATCTTGCGTCGCGCCGGCTGGCCACTCGAACGGCTGTCCGATCCGCAAACAATAGGCCACACGCGCGCCGTTGCCGGATATCTCGACGTCTCAACACAGAGCTTGGAAGCCCTCCATCGCAATGGCGGACTCAAGGGCCCGGTACTGTGGACACCGGTCATGAAGATCGCCTGAGCCTGGAATCCGACCTTTCTTGGAAACGATGCAATGGACGAAACAAGACCTGGTGATGGTGACTATGGCTATGTCGAGCGGCTGACCAGCCGAGGCTGGGCCTGGGAATTCCTCAGGCGCAATCCGGACTTCCAGAAGGATCTGGCGAACGCGCTACGCGGTGCCGAACGCACGAACGCCCCGTCCGTGGACATTATCAGCCTGGCTTCGAACACTGTTGATCTCTCGCGGTGGGGCCTTCTGTTTTGCAAGCTCAAAAGGAACTGATGCGAGCGTTTTTTGGTGCCCCTGCCAATGTCCGCATGTTTTACCGGTTGCTGCCGAAATGGCGGCGCGGCCGCGCGGGGTCGACGTGCTCGATCTCGTCGCGCACTCCTGCCGCATCTCCATACTCGTCACGCGGGATGGGCATCAGCACGTCCTTGTCGAGGACAATGGCAGGAGCTTGCAATTGGCTGCTTCAGGCGTCAGCATCCTCGAACCTGTGCGATTGACAGCCTCCGTCCTCTGGTCGCCAGAGGAACTGAAGCAACGCCTGAACGCGCTGGAATGTCTGAACAGCCTCCGTTCGACCGGCAGGCTGCAACCAGGATTCTTTCCGACCGAGCCCCGTTGCTCGCGGTTGCGCCGAGTGTTGCGTGCGCTCGACGGCTCCATCGCTGGCGCACCACACCGCGAAATCGGCCTTGCCCTGTTCGGCAGAGCCCGCGTCGAGCAGGACTGGGCCGACCCCGGTGACCATCTTCGCGACAGCGTCCGCCGTGCAGTCAGACGCGGGCGCTGGCTCATGAACGGTGGGTATAAGCGGTTTCTTCTATAGCGATCGTCACCATCAGGCCTCTTGGCCAGAGAACAGCTCTTTGTACCCCGCGATCACCAGCCAGTGGGCGCGCGCGAGATGGCTGCGAACCGCCTTTTGGGCGCGAGCCGGCTCTTGCACTGGATCGATGCCCAATATCGCGTGCGCCATCTCTTCTTCGCTGGCATTGCCGGCGCATGCGTCTAAGAGCTTCAAATATATCGTGAAGTGCTCATCGTCGTAAGCCGTCAGGCTCTCCGCCCATGGGACCTCGTCGGCAACAGCAGGTTTGAGCAATCTGTCTACCATTTCATGTCTCGCCGTATGACCTATGCCGCGTCCGCGCAGATCTTTGACTGCACAATATCCTAAAATGGGATAATCCGAAACTGGGATTAGTCCATGAGCCGGTTCCTTCTTGGCCGGTTCGTCTGATGCCGAAATCCCTTCGATCAGCTCGCCAGCGCCGGCTGCTAGAACGGCTGATTGCGGCGCGCAAAACCAAAGGGGTCACCCAGACCCAGGTTGCTGATATGCTGGGCCGCCCACAATCCTTCGTGGCCAAGTACGAGGGTGGTGAACGTCGGCTGGACGTAATTGAGTTTCTCGACGTTACCGAGGCTCTCGATATCGATCCTTGCGAGCTTCTGGCACAAATGCGTCGCTCTCGTGACCTGTAGACGGCGTTGCGCTTGGATTGCTCAACAAACGCCCTCAACAGGGGCCTCGTCCGCGATCGGCGCATTCGGTTCAGAGTGAAGCACCGCTGTCCTATCTTCGATAAATCGGTTCCGCGCAGCCGCCCGCGGGCGGATTGAGACCTCCGGTGCGGAATACATATTATAGTTAATAGACTGAAGATGCCTAATCCGCTGACTCGGGGGATGGACATGCGCCAGTTGGTCGGACGGAATGTGCAGACGTTCAGGCAGAAGAACCATCTGACGCAGGAGCAGCTTGCCGAGATCTCCGGCTTCAGTCAGCAGTACATAAGCGGTTTGGAGAAAGGCCGCAGAAATCCGACGATCGTCACGATCTACGAGCTGGCACAAGCGTCGGCGTGAGCCACATGGAACTCGTTCGGCCTGGCCTGAGAAACGGTAGGTGACGCCTGGGCCTTGCCACCTATCGAACCCATCGGCTTGCCAGCCGATCGCACTGCGAAGGAAATTGGTGCCCAGAGCAATGAATGGACCCGCTCCCGATGTCCTTGCCGTAGCCGTGCCCGCCCGCGCCGGGCTCGTGGAAATAAGCGGGATAGCCAAGAGCCTGCAAGCTTTGCGGCCATCTTGCGGCGCGTGGCCCGGATCCGGATCGGGCGCGGCGCCGGCGTCTGCAGCGAGCTTGCGTCGCGTGACCGCTTCGCCGCCTTCCAGCCGCGCCTCGTCATCAAGTCCCGTGTCGTCAAGCTGGATGGAAAGGGACTTCAGCGGGCGCGCGCTCAATCTGCGCTATATCCAGCGCGCTGGCATTCGATAGCAAGCCCAAGGGAACTTTATGATCCGGAGGATGGCACGACCAGCGACCGTCATCAGTTCAGCTTCATCTTTTCGGCCGAGGCACGGTGACCGATACCGGGATCTGGCGTTTCGAGCCGAGACCGGTCGCGACAGCCTCGTCCGCCCGGGCAAGGAAATGTTCGAGCAAGTGGAGTGTGTGTCTGAGCAGCGCAAGGAACTGACGACGCGCATAGTTTGCAAAAGCTGACGCCTCACGAGCGCGCGCCGAGGATCCGCCAGACGGAACCGGCTGTGAAAGGGCAGACCGCTATATTTTATATGCGGCTCGGGGAATCAGACTTGCCTCCGTAACCGATGCACGGCTAGCCAAGTCAATACCCAGTCGGCGGTGGTATTAAAGCGGATGTCATAGGATTCGCCCGCAGGTAATTCCCTGCAAAGGGTTTGTGTTAGGTGCAGCCGCAAGCATCCGTTCGCAGGGGGCGTCCGTAGTTCAGCACACTCGAACCCAAAAAAGCGCCGCACCACCGGGTAGAGTCCTTTGAAAAGTGTTTCCTTTGCCGAAAAGAGCAGCGTTGCCAGCCGATCTGGAGGGAGCGCCGTCTGTCGTGCAATCAAGGCACGTTCACGCTGGTTAGCCGTCATGCTCAGGATCGATTCCAGCGCGTGACCGCTGGCTATTGCCTCGATGTCGACACCGGCTTGCCAGCCTGGATCGCCTTTGGCGAAACAGGCGCAATGCCCCCGCGCATGGGTGATTGAACCAATTGAGCCTTTTGGCCAGACTGGGGCGCGGTCGGGGCCGATGGGAATCTCAGTAGTAAGTTGGCCCAGCGCTTGCAACGCCGCGTTCGCCATCGCGCGACCGGCCAGAAATTCGGCACGGCGTAACGGTAGTGCCGTGCACAAGCTGGGAGGGAAGGCCAAGGCGAGCTTATGAAACAGATCTTCCGTGTAGCACTCGAAATCGAACCGGCCATGTAAAAGAACCGCATCGACGTATCCCGTGTCGTGCAAGGTCACGTCTTTAAGAAATCCAAGCGAACGGGCAGAAAGAGCAATAAGGTGCCTGACGGGTGAGGCGCGCATGCTGGAGGCCGCGCTCACCGACACAGGGCCTAGCCTAGACCCCATAGCCGTAGACAAACGCAAGGTTCTCCTTCGGCTCGGGAAAGCTCAGTTTTCGCGGTGGCGACCGCATGTTTGGCGAGCGTGATCATGGATGATTTCTCCTCAGTCTGTGCCGCAGCGCTTTTGGGGATAGCCCGAGCATGGGTCGTGCCAACTAGGACCTTTCAGAACAGTGCGATCATTCCGATGGTACTGTATCATCCGACATCGTCGAAGATCCGACACCGAGTCCTAGCGTGACCGCCTGTCGGTTCCCTGTGCGAACTCGGTGTGCGCCGCGGAAAACTCAACTCACCGCGCACTGGTCGAGTTGCATCCGAGGAATGACTCGATTGCAAGGTGTGGGCCGACCGTTGATCTCGCGACACAAGCAACCTTCCATGCATCTGGATTTGACCCGGCGCCCGGCATGTCGGAATGCGTGCGACCGCCGTTGCGGTCGTGTCGTTCTCGTTGATAATGGGTACGGCGCCAACTTTGAGAAGTCGTTGAAGGGTTGAAACCGCATTGAGGCGGCGATGCTGATCATCTCTTCGCGGGTCAATAGTATTTGCCCAACGCCAAAACTATGGCGTTTTAAACTCTGTTCATAGGCACGCATGAGTTGAACCTGACCGATAGCGCCCGCCGTTTGTTTCTCCTCAACTCGCAGAGATCTGTCCAGATGGTTGAAGTGACTTGAGCCGACCGCGACAGCACCAGACGTGACGATGATCACCTGCTGCCCGCGTGCGAAAAATCGGACGACATCCTCTATTAGTGTTTCAAGCCAAGAACCGCGTATTTCTCCGGTTTCTGGATCGCCGATCAGTGCTGAGCCAATCTTCACTATCAACCGGCGAGCCGAAACCAATCGGATCGAGCTTGTTGGTGCTGCCGCTGAGTGTTGCTGCACTGGAAGTGAAGACACGTATCTCCAATCTCACCTGTCCTGAGCGTCATGGCCTTCGAGGGGTATAAGGGCGCACGAGGCGCCCTTGATTTCAGATCGGCTGTCAGCAAGCCGCGTCGCCTTGGTATCAGAAACGATAGGTGACGCCTGCGCCTATCAACCACGGATCGAGCGCAGCCTTCCCCGTCAGCTTCGCGCCGTCGACCGTGACGTCGAAGTCTGGCTTGAGGAAAAGCTTCTTCACATCGAAGTTGACGCCCCAATGCTGATCCACCATGTAGTCGAATCCGACCTGCAGCGCGGTGCCGAACGTGTTCTTAACCTTGAGAGCATCGGCGCTGCCGGCATCCTGGTTATAGAATATCGTGTAGTTCACGCCGGCGCCGACATAGGGCTTGAAAGCGCCGAGATCGGTAAAATGATACTGCAATGTGAGCGTAGGCGGCAGCAGCCAAACCTTGCCGATCTTGCCAAGCCCGCCGATCGTTCCTTGGCCGTCGATGTTGGCGTAGGTGGTGCCGAGTATGAGCTCCGTGGCGATGTTGTCCGTGAAGAAATAGGAGATATCGAGTTCCGGCGTCACCGTGTTTGAATAAGAAAGATCGGAGCCGGGCACTGCATTGACGTAGCCCGAATCCTGAGTGACGACCCCCAACGCACGCAGGCGGATCTGCCAAGGGCTTGGCGCTTCCGTGGCCGAGGCTCCTGCCTGCGGGACGCTCGCCGCTTGCGCAAGGTCCGCCGCGACGGCCTGCTGTCCCATCACGATGAGGACAACGGCCGCTGTTACTCCCCGCGCGGCGCGCATTTGGTTTCTCGCCATAATACTTTCTCCTTGCTCTTCAGAAATGTGGACTGAACTACGAAAAGTCCTGCTCGAATTGCTTGGGATTGCCGCGGCGCTCATGCGCAGTTTGCGTGTGACCGCGCACGCATCATTTGCGCCGTGCTCGCAATCACCGACCTGACTCCTGTGTCCGTGCCGCAGCGCGTTTTGCGGACAGCCTCGCAGGAGGCGTGCCAAATGAGAAAATGGTTTCAAAACAATGCGATCACGCTGAGGGCGCTGTGTCTCATGTCCGACATCGTCGAAAATCCGACAACGAATGCAGCCGTGACCGCCTCATAGAACCTCCTGTGCCAGCTCGGTGGGCACTGCGGAATAAGCAGTGAAGCTCACCGCGCAACTGCCCGAGCTTCGGATCGACATCGGCGACGGGGCCATCGACGACCACTACGTCGCAGGTGTCGGGCGCGGCACAGCCTGAGGACTCCGCGGCGGCGCTCATCAAATAGCTGCGTTTACGATGGCTCCATCCTGGCCCACCGGTGGGCGCGCAAAAGGCTGCTTTGCGGCCTCATCCCTCCGCCTGGATTGAGTCGCAGGGACCGAATGGCGCACGTGCTTTTGGAACCGGCAGAGTGGCCATAACGCAATTGTCTTCCGGCTATCTTTGCAGAGATTCGACAATCCGTTGGTGAAGGTCCCATGTCGCCCAATCATTGATGTGCTTAGGTCTGGGCATGCGCTCATCCGCAACTATCTCATCAAGAGCATCGATCCGACACCAACGTAGAGAATTGCTTCCCCATGAGAGAGGCCCTCGCGGCTGACATGAGAGTGCGCCACTCTTCATGATCGCGGCCTCCCAGGATGTCTGGATCGACCCAGTGCAACGGCACTTAGGGCGGAGGATCTGGCAGCTCTTGCAACTGCCGACCTCGATGGGAGAAGGGCAATCGCGATCCGTCCGGCAGACACACAAGGTTCTGCACTGTCCGTTCATGAAGACTTCGTGCTGGTCTCCATAAGAGAAGTATTCTGGTGCAGAAGGTGCCCGATTAGCTATTCGGAAAAAGGCGACATCGACGTGCAAATCGGGCGCCGCCGTGAGGCGTCCCCATCAATGTCGGATTTCCGACAGGATCGCAAATCCAACAACCGATTGTTTAATAAGATCTTCCTTCTCTGGCACGGCCCATGCAATGGGACTCTGCGAACGCATCAGCGAGAGGTCTCCATGATCATGCGCACCGAAAATGCCGTCGCCGCAGTGAAAACCGCGCTCTCGCCGCCGAAAGGCCGGCGCGTCATGGTTGAGGCGGACGATTGCGCCGGCTTCAAATACCTCGATGGGCTGCGTCTCGCGTGACGGCGACGCGGGCATCCAGACGGGCGGATAGGACATACGTCGTTGCCCCACGTCGCCGGCCTGACCCCTCGATTGTCACCGCGCTGGAATGCTCGGGTCTACATTCGACGACCCGAACGCGCTGGACAAATTCTCGCGAACCCGGTCGGGACCGGGCTCCGAAACGTCCGCGAGGGGGCCCAATGGCTATGGCCGATATTCGCCGCGAACAAGCCGCCGAGTCGGAAAAATCTATAGGAGCAAAGCAAGTGGAGTTATCTTGCGTTGGAGTCGGTGCTGGGCCGTCTAATTTGAGTCTTGCGTGTCAGATACACGAGCAAATTGGGCGAGGGGCGCTGTTCCTGGATCGGCAAGTCGACTTCCGTTGGCATCCCGGCATCGCGTTCGATTCCTCGGAGCTCCAGGTCAGCCACTTCAAGGATCTGGTCACGCTGGTGAATCCGCGATCAGCCTACACTTTCGTAAACTTCCTGCACGAGAACGGGCGTCTGTATCACTTCCTGAACGCACAGTTCGAAGCCGTGCTCAGAGTTGAGTTCGAGCAATACCTGAACTGGGCCTTCCACAGGAACCCACTTGTGCGTCGCGGCGAGATCGTGCACGAAATCCGCTTTGACGGCGAGTTTCGGGTGCGGACGGATAAGGCGGTTCTTGGCGCCAGAAACGTCGTGGTTGGCATTGGCAAGCAGGCGCAAATCCCGCCTCAGTTTCAGGGCTGGATTGGATGCAACCTGTTCCACTCATCTGTTTTACTGCACATCCACCCTGAGGTGCGGAGAAAGCATGTCTGCGTGGTCGGCGGAGGCCAGTCGGGAGCCGAGGTGATGTTGCATCTTGTCGGCCTGCCGAAAGAACGGCGGCCTGCCTCGATCACTTGGGCCTCGCAGCGCGAAAACTATCTGCCTCTGGACAATAGCCCGTTCACAAACGAGTTGTTCATGCCCTGCTTTTCGGATCGTTTCGCGGCGATGAGCGAGTCGCAGCGCAAGCTGCTCCTGCGGCGTTTCGTGCTTGCCTCGGACGGCATTTCGGAAAGCACGTTGCGCGCGATCTATCAGGCGCTATACCGCCACGCATTTTTCGAGCTAAACCGATGCGACATCACACTGCGGCCAGGCTGCACCGTCTCGCACTGCATCAACGCCGGCGCGGGTCACAGGCTGACCCTGCAGCACGGCATGGACGAAGTCGAAGAAGTCACGGCTGACATCGTCATCCTGGCCACCGGCTACGAGAACGCGGTGCCAGACTTCTTGGAACCCATCGCACACCGGCTGGAGCAGATCGACAATGAATTAGCTATTCGCGAGGATTTTTCGGTGAGCTGGGACGGGCCGGGTGACAGACGCATCTTCGTACAAAACGCGAGCCTCGGGCAGCGCGGCCTGGCCGATCCGAACCTAAGCCTGCTGGCCTGGCGCGCGCGCCGCATCCTCGATAGCCTTCTTGGGCGCGCGCCATGCGCAAACCCCGAGCATCCTGGCTTCATCAGCCATACCTCGGTCGAGAGCTGGCCCGCCCCCGCAGCCGAAGAAATGGGCAGCGGGATATGACTCGTAGACTTTTGATCATCGGCGGTGGCATCCTAGGAATGATGTCCGCCTCCGCTGCGGCGAAGGCCGGAGGCTTCTCCGAAATCGTCGTAACCGAACAAGCCCTTGGACCAAGCGGCGCATCGCATTATTCTGGGGGCGTGCATTTCCCCTACGGTTGTCCAGACCGTGCCAGGTCGCTCACTCGAAAGAGCGCCGTGGTCTTGGCGGCCATGGCTGGGTCGGCGGTCAGCGGATGGTGCCGGCCTTTAGCGATGCGTGTCGTGGCTGGACCGGGTGAAGCGATTGATCCGGCCCAGTTTACGGAACCCCTGGACCCGGCTGAGCCTGACATAGGCAGTCTCGCGCCGAGCTTCTGCGGACAATATCCGCCGGAGCGGAACGCACTTAGCATCGCCGTCCCACATGACGTGAGTCCGTCTCCGTGGACCCGCAACTTGACCAGCGCCCGACTGCCCTAATTGGGATGTCCGACCAACCAGTCTTTCCAACAGGAGGCTTTTCGCATGTTGACCGATGCACAAAGAGAAAAGTGGCAGAAAGACGGATACGTCCGGCTCGAAAGGTTCTTCGCTCCAGCGGCTCAGGAAGATATCTCTACTTTTGTCGAAGATATGTCACGCTGGGATGTCAGCGATGATAAATGGCTCATGTGGTTCGAGAAGACGACGGACAATCGAAAGATCACCTCCAAGATCGAGAATTTTCTCGACTTCCATGATCCATTGCGTCGTTTGCTCTTAGAAGATCAGCGCATAAAGTCAGCGGTCGAAGATTTGCTTGGCGAAGATTCGCGCAGGCTCAAGGAGTTGCTGATTTTCCACTACCCCGACAGCGGCGGATATCTCCCGCATCAGGACATTTATCACATTCCACACAAACTCCCCGACCGGATGGTCCATGCGGTGGTTGCCATAGGCATCGACGACTCCGACCCGGAAAACGGCGGGCTTTTCTTCAGCCCCGGCAACCACAAGAAGGGGGTGTTTCCCATGGATGCCGGTGGGGTGATCGATCCTCAAGTCGCCGAAATGTTCTCCTGGGAACCCGTAGTATGGAAGGCTGGCGACATCTTCATCTTCAACGATTACGCACCGCACTACTCACGACCGAACAAGAGCAATCGTTCTCGGCGGACACTCTACTTGGTGTTCCAGCGTGCTTCAACCGGTGGACCGACCCGCGCTGAATATAACGTGCTTAAGCGCGCCCTTAACCCGCCCGAGGGCAAAGTGGCCGATCTCGACAATCTCAAGCCCCCAAATGGCATCTTCTATCGCGATTGAGCTCACGCAGCCAGGCGGAGGCATGCACACGAAACTGATCGACCGCTCAAAAATGCGCGGACGGTATGGCGGTCTGATTTGCGGGCTCGCGGAGCATCGACCGCAGCCCGTTACGACGCTTTGGCACGTGGATTGTGGAGGTGGTCGCAGGCGGTCTTCTGTGCGCCTACAGCCCGACTAGTGCCCCCCTTGGTCGCCCGCCTGGCGGCCCAGAGCCGCATTATTCTGGCCGGGGCCGCCAACGAGTTGGGCTGCCGCTTCGCTGCGCAACTTGCACAAGAGGCTGTTGCGTTGGCAGCCGAAGGTCCCACTGCTTGAACAGCTTAGGTTCATTGTCATGCGCAAATACACGTTTTCTCGAACGGAGCTGTCGCGGGCGTTCGGTATCGACATGGCCACGCTTGGAACGGGAAGCGCTCTCACGGGGTTTTCATTCGGAAAGGTTGGACCCGGCATCACATCCGAGCCCCATCGGCACGACGAAATCGAGGCCTTCGTGGTCCTGTCTGGCGCGGGCAAGGTCACGACCGACTGTGGGGAAATCTCGGTCGAGGCGGGCGATGTCGTTCTGTTCCACCCTTTTGAAGCGCATGTGCTGCGCAACGACGGAAACGAAGACCTAGATTTCGTCGATGTCTACTGGCGAGACGGCGAGGCCGCCCTTCATGCCGCTGCAAAGACGACGGCTCCACGCGGGCCGATCTTCGTTTTCTCCACGCCGCCGACGCCTAATGGCGATCTGCATTTAGGGCATCTTTCTGGCCCTTATTTTGGCGCTGATGTCTATACGCGTTTCCTGCGCATGAAAGGGGTCGAGGCCTACCACCTGACAGGAAGCGATGACAACCAAAGCTACGTCGCGACACGCGCCGACGCCGATCAATCGACGCCCGCAGAGGTAGCGCGCCACTACGCGGACGAGATTCGCGCCACGCTTGCACTTTTTGACTGCGAGATCCACAGCTTCCTACACACGATGGGTGATGCCGCTTATTGCGAATTTCAAGCCGCGTGTTTCCGCAGTCTTCTGAGCAGCACGGCGGTAGATCTGCGCCAGAGCCCTGCGCTTTTCGATGCCGTGACAGGCCATTACCTTTACGAACCGGATGTTAGCGGCCTCTGCCCCGATTGCGGCGGCTCCGCCGGTGGCAACATCTGCGAGGAATGCGGCGGCCCAAACCTTTGCCACGACTTGGGTGCAGCCCGGTCACGGCAGTCTGCCGAGGCGCCGCTGGTCGGCTCCGTCCGCCGCCCGGAACTTGCCTTGGACCGATGCTACGACAATATCGACCGGCATCTAAGGGCGTCGGGCGTCCCGCTACGAATCTTGGATCTCTTCGCGCGCCTACGCCGACGCGGCAACTTTTCAGTGCCCATTACCCACCCCTCGGACTGGGGCCTGCCGGCCGAAGGGCTCCCGGGGCAAGTGATCTGGGTCTGGCCGGAGATGGCTTTCGGTTTTCTTTACAACATCCAGGCGCTCGGCCGCTTGCTGGGTCGCGACTGGAAGGCGGAGATGCCCGGCAATGACTGGCAGATTGTCCATTTTTTCGGCTTCGACAATTCGTTCTACCACGCGCTACTCTACCCCGCTCTTTACGCCGAGGTGTTCTCCCACTGGACGCCACGCATCCGGTATCATGTGAACGAGTTCTACCTGCTCGACGGCAAGAAGTTCTCGACCAGCTGCCGCCATGCGGTCTGGGGCAAGGAGGTTCTGAGCCCAAAGACAGTCGACGTCGTGCGCCTCCATTTGGGCCTGACACGCCCGGAAGGTGAGCGGACGGATTTCACGCTGGACGCGCTGCGCCGCACCGAGAACGAGGTGTTCCAAGGGATTTGGCTGAACTGGCTTGATGCGTTGAACCAGGAAATCAAGCAGGATTTTGCCGGCCGTGTACCCGATGCAGGCGACTGGAGCCCTGTCGGCCGCGCCTTCTTTGCTCGGATAGAGATCTATCGCGCGGCGATGGAGCGCGCCTATTCGGACGAAGGCTTCTCGGTCCGGCGCGCGGCCGCTCAGGTCTGCGATTTCGTGCGCGATTGCGTGATCTACCGTCGGGCGCAAGACTATGCGGCGGCGCGACGTTTCTATCCCGCCCGCAATCGGACTTCGCTAGCCCTTCAGACGACGGCCGCTGCGATCCTGGCACCGACACTCGCTCCGCTCATGCCCCGATTCGCCAGAACGCTGGCGCGAGGCATCGATGGCGTCTCAACCGAAACATGGCCCCGGTCC
Organism: Mesorhizobium sp. M1227; assembly: GCF_040318315.1. Taxonomy (NCBI): domain Bacteria; kingdom Pseudomonadati; phylum Pseudomonadota; class Alphaproteobacteria; order Hyphomicrobiales; family Phyllobacteriaceae; genus Mesorhizobium; species Mesorhizobium sp. M1227. The sequence continues at coordinate 25,255 of NZ_JAMYLZ010000030.1, read as the reverse complement.
GTCCAGCGCCTTGCGCCCGGGACGCGCTTTGATCTCGGACCCGTGTTGGTGTTCTACGCCAAATCCGGCAATCCTCATCTCGATGAGGAGGAAGCACTAGGAGCCCAAAGGTGCACCAGTGAGCTATCCCAATCTCGACCAGATCTGCGCGGCAATCAAAGCCGATGATGCCAACTATCTTTGCTCGCTGTCACTGGCGACCGAACCCGCTATCAGACGGTAGAGACCAGATGACGGACCTGAACCAACGCATCGTCGACACCCTGGCCCGCGCCTTCGAGGACCGCTCGGCCGATCGCTTCCCAGCCCTTGCTGTTTCGTGCCGCAAATGCCGTGTGGGTTCGACTGCGCTGACCAACCTCTTCGGCATCGCGGGATTTCCGTCCTCCAGCCGGTCAAGACTGTCATGCGGTTCGAGCGCTTGGTCAACCTGGCGCGCCCTGGATCGTGCGCCGATCACCGGAAATGTCGAATGCGAAGGCCTGCCTGATGGTATCTTCGATTCTGTCCGAGCCTGTACTGGCGCGGCAGTCGGCCGAAGAACGACTGAGCTACTGACAATCGGAAGGTAGCAGGTTCAAAATTCTGCCCCAGAAACCGGATATTACGCACAACCAGCGTTCACGATCGCGATGGTGCACAAGCTTCCAACCAGACCCGCGCAACGACAGCCCGTCGCCTGAAGATAGTCGGCGAGGCCGCCAAATCCCTCGCAAGCGTATCCTCCGTCACATGCACGCCGTCTTCGCCGACAATGCAGACGCTTGTCTCGTCGAGAGATAAGTCCAGCCAGGGTGCTCCTTCAGGATTGCGTGTTTGCTCGGGCACGGAGCCGCCCCTCAGTTCCCCGAGGAGCGATCCTACAATTCACATATTTGGAGATCGCTCGCTAGTTACCCGGTCTGTGAACCCTGCAAGCCGAAAATTCAGATGCCGCCAATGCAGAGATATTTCATTTCTAGGTAGTCCTCGAGGCCATGGCGGGATCCCTCCCGCCCGATGCCGGACTGTTTTATCCCACCGAACGGCGCCGCTTCTGAAGACATCCGGCCGGTATTTACCCCGACCATTCCATATTCCAAGGCCTCGGCCACACGCCAGACACGCTTCAGGTTGGAGGCATAAAAGTAGGCCGCGAGGCCGTAGATCGTGTCGTTGGCCTCACGCACGACCTGATCCGCAGCTTTGAAGCGAATAATCGGTGCCAGCGGCCCGAATGTCTCTTCTTGCGCGACGGTCATCTCGCTGGAGACACCGGTCAGGACTGTCGCTTGGAAAAACGTGCCATTCGTGCCGATGCGTTTGCCCCCGCATCGAATTGCGCCGCCTTTGGCGACGGCATCGGCAAAATGGGATTCGATCTTGGCCAAAGCGTGCTTGTCGATGAGCGGTCCGATGTCCACTCCGGGAGCGAAACCGTCCCCAACTTGAAGTTGGCGAGCCCGTTGCATGAATTTCTCGACGAACTCGTCGTGAACGCCCGACTGGACGTAAAGGCGGTTCGCCGAAACGCAGGTCTGGCCGGCATTGCGGAACTTCGCCTGGATCGCACCGTCAACCGCCGCATCGATATCGGCATCATCGAAGACGATGAAAGGTGCATTGCCGCCGAGCTCAAGGCTGACTTTTTTGATCTGATCCGAGCACTGGCGCATGAGAAGGCGCCCGATCTCAGTCGACCCGGTGAAGCTGATCTTGCGGTCCTTGGGGTTGGTACAAAGTTCGCGGCCGACCGCGTCACCTTCGGACGCATAGATCAGGTTGACGACGCCTTCGGGAAAGCCAGCCTGATGGGCGAGGGCGAACATTGCTCCCGCCACGAGCGGCGTCTGTTCAGCGGGCTTGAGGACGATCGTGCAGCCCGCCGCCAAGGCTGGCGAGATTTTGCGCGCCACCATTGAGGCCGGGAAATTCCATGGCGTTATCGTGCCAACAACTCCGATGGGCTGCTTGATTACCAGCATTCGGCGGTCCATCGATGGTGCGGAGATCGTCTCGCCATAGACGCGATTGGCCTCCTCGGCGTACCATTGCAGATACGCCGCAGCATGCGATATCTCCGACTTGGCTTCGGCAAGCGGCTTGCCCATCTCCGCGGTGAGAATTGCGGCGAGATCGTCGGCGTGGTCGATGATCAACTGATGCCATCGCCATAGAACGTCGCTGCGCTCACGTGCGGTCAACCCTGCCCATCCAGGCTGCGCGACATAGGCCTTGTCGATCGCAGCGCCTGTCTCCTCGACACCCATGTCGGGTAGTTCTGCCAGCACTTCGCCAGTCGACGGGTTGAGGACCTCGAATGTCCGCTCGCTAATCCGCGTGCCAAGTGCCGGCAGGCGATCAATGGGTCCAAACAGGTCGGGGGATCTCAGGTGACGGATCATCGGCAGGCACAGGGGCAATACCGGATTCCTCCTCAACGCAGCAGGTATATATAGCAGGTGCGGTGTGTACTCCGCGACGTCCGGGTTCCTTATAGGGCCTCGGCCAGACAGCTGGTAGACCACGGTACCCAACTGGAAAGGGAGAATACCTGAATACGCTAGAAGATGCCTCGCGGTTCTACTAGTCGAACGATTGAACAACGGACATCGGCTTCGCCAGCCGCGCGGAGTGGATGCTGGTGGCCTGCGCCTACAATCTGCGGACCACGAATCGGCGACTCTGTTCACTCGAAGAGAGGCTGGCCTGAGGAGGAGCGCACCCCAATAATGACGCCTGAACCGGCAAATGCCTGGCAAGGCCCGCGAAAACCGCTCCTCGCGGCTTTAAACAGATCCCGTTTACCGGGCGAGCGCCCGCAAGATGAGAAAGAGGATGGAGAGGAACAGGGTGGCGAAGGCGCGCCGAGGGAAGATCGGCCGGCGCGTTTGCATGGGGATGGAGCTCATGATCAATTCCCCGCCTGTTGCTGCGGCAAAAGATAGCCTGTGGTCGAATGGTCGAGCACCAGATAACGCGCGGCGACCGTCTTGACCTCGTCGGTGGTGACCTTGCGGATGCGGTCCGGCCTCTCGAGCACGTCCTTCACATTGCCACCGGTGGTGAGCGTCTTGCCATAAATGTTGGCGATGTGGCCCAGCTCGTCGTGCGCAAAAATCACCGAGCGGATATAGCGGTCTTTGGCCTTGTCCAGCTCGTCGCTGGTGACGCCATCCTTGGCGATCCGGGCGACTTCGGCAACGGCCGCCGCTTCGAGATCGACTAGCTTTGCATCGCCGCGCGGCGAGCCGGAGATGGTGAAATTGGTGTCGTCTAGCATGGTGCCCTGGAAGGAGGCGCCGACCGCCGAGGCTATGCCTTGCTTGACGACAAGCTCCTGATATAGCCGGCTGCGGCTACCGCCGCCGAGGATCTCGGCCAGCAGGTCGAGCGCCTCGGCCTCGCCGGGCTCTGCCGTATGATAGGACGGCACCACCCATTGAGTGGAAAAGCTCGGCACCGAAACGCGCGCATCGGTCAGCGTCACTGTGCGCCTGGTGTTCTGCTCCGGCTCGACCGGACGGTGGCGCGGGGGCAGGTCCGGCCCGCGCACAACCTTGCCATAGGTCTTCTCGGCCAGCGCCTTCACCGTCTCAGGCTCTACGTCGCCGGCCACCACCAGCACGGCGTTGTTCGGTCGGTAGTATTTGTTGTAGATGGTGAATGCGTCGGTGCCGTTCAGCTTCTCCATCTCCTGCATCCAGCCCATGACCGGAATGCGGTAGGGCTGGTTCTGCCGCAACGTCGCGTTGACCTCCTCGTCCAGCAGAGCATGCGGGTTCGTCTCTCTGTGCCAACGGCGCTCCTCCAGGATCACGTCGCGCTCGGTCTTGATATCATCGTCGTTGAGGATGAGGTTGAACATGCGATCGGCCTCGAAGCCCATCATCTCACCCAACGCCGAGGGCGCCACCGTCTCGAGGAAGGTGGTGTAGTCATAGGCGGTGAAGGCGTTATTGTAGCCGCCGATGGCTGAGACGGCTCGGTCGAACTCGCCGGCGGCGTGGTTGGTCGTCGCCTTGAACATCAGATGCTTGAGGAAATGGGCAAGACCGGATTTGCCGGGTGGCTCGTCGGCGCTGCCGATCTTGTACCAGAGCATATGAGTGACGATCGGCGCGCGGTGATCGGGGATTACGACCACTTCCATGCCGTTGTCGAGCAGGAAATCCGTCACCTTCCCGCCGTCGGTGGCGGCCAGAGCCGGAGCGGTCGTCACCAGGGCCAGCGCGGTGGCAATGAACGCCCTGCGCAGCCAGGGGGACGATCGATGGCTGCGGTTGTGGTGGTGGCTGGTCGAAAGGCAAGGTTCGAGGCAAAGTGATTTGTTCCTCATTTTGATGAAGTCGCTGCGTCCCCGTCTCCCCGCGTGGGAGGATCGGGGGGCAGCGGCGAGCCAGATGAATAAGCTCTTCACGGGGCCAGGCCTTACTCGAGCCTCATCTTTGGATGGACCCAGGAGACCTGCGGGAGTATTTCTCGGTGAGGTGATCATGGGACGGGATTCTCCTTGGTCCGCGACGCCTTGCGGATGACCAAGCATGCACCGTGCCAGATCAGAAAACCGTTCGAGGCAGTGGACAAATAGGGCTCTGCCATGTTGCGCATCCGACATTGTCGGACATCGGACAGGGCCGAACGCGACGGGCGCGGCTGAGAATATCTTCTTCGTTCGGAAGACGATTGGGCGCGCTGCCGGGGAGGGGTATAGGATGCGCTTCGAATGGCCGCTGCACTGACGGTGAGAATGGAGATGTTGGTCGCCCCAGCGGGACCCTGTCCTCGACAGCCAGACCGGGTCGATGCTGAAGGGCAGAGGCGTGAGCAGCCCAGCCAACTCGAACCCGGAGCCTGCTCGCGCGCTAGGACGGATCTGATCCAAAAATCGGCAAGTTGGGCGATATCCGCGAGGCGCTGGAAAACGAAGATCGTAGGACTCGGGCGGGAAAAAACGATGCGGTCGCGCGCTTCTGGCGTAATGCGCCTGCCGCGAGGCCGTTGAGCCTGATGAGTTGCTGCGGGAAAGGGGAGTGTTTGCGCGGGACCTTGGTCAAACGTAAGAAACAACCGTCGAGCTCGCCGTAGAGGGGCATGCAGGCACGTCTGTCGCTGGAGGACAGCAGCACGGAAGCTGTCCGCGCTTGCCGTCGTCGCTGGGTACCAAACAGGAGAATTTGGCGGTCGCGGTCGAATTCATCTGCGCAAATACCGACTGGCTGTGCTCGGTTTGCCGGCGAACAGATTTTGCCTTCTTTGCGGCTGCAAACGCATCCCTGGCGGCGTGGTCCCTTAGGTCAAGAGCATCGGGTGAGTAACAGCCTGATCCTGCTCAATCTGATACGCGCCAACCGCCTCGCCGGATTGTGGAACCGCTCGCGGGTAGCTTCTACCACAAACAGCAAGGTCATGAAATCAAGTAGGAAGTCGTCGATCGCTTGGGCGATTGTTTCTGACTTGCCCTTGAACTGGTCCAGCAAAACGCGCGCGTTATCGATCGCTTCCACGCTGGTGGCATCGATCAACCCCTCGACCCTCTTGAAACAATCCAATTCGAAACTCCTTCAAGCGCTTGCCAAGCCGTTATGCACGAAGGTAGCTCCGTGAACTACCCGGCCTTTGACCTGGCGGCACGAGCAGCGGTCGGCCTTACGTCCCGTGCCTCCAAGCACCAGCCCTAGACGTGGCGCTGAGGAGCGTTGGAAGGATCGGGCGCTTCCGCCATGCTCGAGCGGTAGTGTAGGACAGTGCTTGCTGGCGACTACGGCCAAAATGGAGTGCGCCAGCTGATCGGGGCTTAACAATTTTTCGCTTTTTGCTGCGCCCAAGTCTCGGCTATGAGTCAGGCAGGCCTAATGGCCTGCCCGACGTTGCAATTGTTAAGGAGGAACACGTATATGCCTACTGGAACGGTAAAGTGGTTCAACAGCACCAAGGGGTTTGGATTTATCCAGCCCGACAATGGCGGTCCGGATGTTTTCGTCCACATTTCCGCTGTCGAACGCGCGGGCCTCTCGACCCTCGCTGACGGCCAGAAGATCAACTATGAGATCGAGCAGGATCGCCGCACCGGCAAATCCTCCGCTGGCAGCCTCAGCAAAGCTGGTTGAAATTTTCTCCTGCGTCCTGGCAAGAGTGGGCGCGTAGGTCCGGAGGTCCTCACGGCCGCTCGATAGGAGCGAGCAAAAACTGAGGGCAGCAGATTGCTGCAGGCGTCGCGAATTCCTCATGAAACAAAAAAGGAAGGCGGGGTTGGCCCCGCCTTTTTATATGACGATATGACGCGCAGATTAAGCCGATGGCTGCAACGCTCCAGAACGAATCTCCATTGCCGAAATCAAGCCGCGACCTTCTTGCGGGTTCGCTTCGTCGGCGCCGGCTCCGGCGCTTCCGGCGCTTTCGGTTTGCGGCCGAGCCCCATTGTCTTGGCCAATGACGAGCGCGCCGCGGCGTAGTTCGGCGCGACCATGGGATACTCCGCCGACAGGCCCCATTTGGCCCGATATCCATCCGGCGTCAGCCCATAGTGGGTCGACAGATGGCGCTTTAGCGATTTGAATTTCTTCCCGTCCTCAAGGGAGATGATGTAGTCCGGTGTCACCGACTTCCTGATCGGGACTGCAGGCGTAAGGGCAACCGGCTCTTTTGCAGAGACACCTTCCGCCGTCCCTTTCAGAGCCGCGTGCACTTGGCCGATGAGGGCAGGGAGATCCCCCACCGGGATCGGATTGTTGGAGACATAGGCTGAGACGACATCGGCCGTGAGCTCGATGAGGGTGTTGATGTTTTTTTCGGCTTCTTCTGTCATGAAACTCTCCAGGCGGCGTGAAACACAGTCGGCGAAGCGTCGCTTCATAGTGGCGGTCTCCGCTGAAAGCAACCAAGGTCTCGACAGGATTATTGCGATGCTCGTCCAGCGAGATCTATGGCGCAGTATCGCGCCGTCATGACCGTTGATGCGTTCCGTTGTTGGCGACCTGCCGCGGTGCTTGCGCATTTTCAGGCGCGTCTCGGCCGAAAGCTTTGCGCCAAAATGACCAGTAATCTCGAAACGAAGCGGGCTATTCCTGTTTCGCCATTCTCTTTTTGGCTGTGAAATCGATGGCAGAGCAGTGGCCGCTTCCTGGTGGCGCGTGGAGGAACTATCAAGCGTTGATTCGCAATGGTCGAAACGATCTAGATTCATCCGGTGAGCCGCTCTTGCAGCAGGATGTTAGGGATTGACCCGCTGGCAAACCGAGGACATCACGCCGCTGCTTTGCTATTGAACCGCTATCGCTGTGACAACACATTCCGCAATGGTGGGCGGGTGTAGAGGAGGCGCCTGTTCACGCAAAACTAGCGGTTTCAGCAGGTCGGGAGGAACGAATGAGCTCAGGGACTTTCAGCAGCCCACTTTTCGTAAGGCGTGCAGCGCACATCGTGCAAGAGATTGCCAGTCCTGCGGATGCTATCGATTTTCTCAACGAATGGCCAGAAGATCGCAGAGACCGGATCTACGAAGCCGCCCTCAGGGCGTGCTTTGATGCATACAACGGACGAAAACCTGCGAGCGCAGCGCGCAAGGCTGTTTTCCGCTTTGCGAAACAGGTCGCCATATTGGAAGATGCAACCTCGGCGATGCAATGGCTCGCTGCCTGCATGTCGGGCAGTGGAAAGCGCAAGTATAGGCGCCGCAGTCGTGTGTGAGGCTGGAGCGGGTACGCCGACGAGGTTATTGTGTCGAGATTTCGCCGGCATCTGGAGCGTAGTGTAGCGAACAAACAATATTTTGCGGCGCTATGGCGATGTTAATCATCTTGTTGTATTTGTAAATCAGCTTCTCGCGATAGGATTGCAACGCCTCCGGTGTGAAAATCACTGCGTGGGACTTGGTTCTCAAATTCATGATGGTAAATTAGCATGTAATGATTGCAAAGCAGTTGTCCCATCGAAGCAAGATGATAAACGAAGCCAAAATTGTGCTCCGTCGTCTGCCAATATTCGCTCTATGGAGGCCTACAAGCCAATTAAAACAGCTACTCGGGCGCCTCTGAAATTCGATAATTCTGCTCACCCCAAACGGCCCTCTACAGTCGAAATAAGATCGTCCCGCAAAGGTGCTACAAGACACTATCGCGGATCGATTTGGGCCAAGGTCGATCTGGCGAAGGCAGGCGGAAGTCGAGCAGGACCTGCTGCGGAACAGATAACCGGCCCCAAACCGAATCCGACACGGTGGCCCCGATTTTTTCATAGTTGAAGGCGCAGAGAGAACCGGAGCACGGCTCCGGCGCCGCCGCTTGCCGAGCAGCGATCCTCCGCCTCCCAAAATCCAATCGAGAAGAGCGTTCAATTCCGGGACGGTCCCATCTCTGCCGCGAAAACAGGTGTCAGACCCCCGGTCCTCTCCCGCAACTGATCTAGCGCAGGGCGTTTATGAGCCGCATATCCCAGAGTGGCTGCGTGCACGACGCAGCGAGATCATTTATGAAAATCCTATTCAGTATGGCTGTCCCCTTGCTGACGGCCACCGCCTTTGCTGCGGATTCGATCCCCGCAGACCTCAGAGAAACGGCAATGGCCACTTTCAAGGCTTTGCCACCCACCACGCCGGCAGTCGCCAACAACCCGATCACCCCGGAAAAGATCGCTCTCGGCAAGGCACTGTTCTTCGATCCACGCGTCTCTGCGTCAGGCGTCTTGTCGTGCAACTCGTGCCACAACCTGGCCACCGGCGGCGACGACAATCACGAAACCTCGATCGGCCATGGTTGGCAGAAGGGACAGCGCAACGCGCCGACTGTACTGAACGCTGTCTTCAACATCGCCCAGTTCTGGGATGGTCGTGCCGAAGACCTGAAGGCTCAGGCGAAGGGACCGGTCCAAGCCGGGATCGAAATGGCCAATACACCGGGCCAAGTCATCACCACGCTCAAGTCCATGCCGCAATATGTCGAGTGGTTCGATGCAGCTTTTCCGGCTGAAGCCGATCGGGTCACCTTCGACAACCTTGCCAAGGCAATCGAAGCCTTCGAGGCGACACTGGTCACGCCGGCCCCCTTCGACAGTTTCCTGAATGGCGATGACGCCGCCATGACTTCCGAACAGAAACAGGGCCTGGCGCTTTTCATCGACAAAGGCTGCTCGTCCTGCCATGGCGGTATCAACGTTGGTGGGCAAGCCTATTACCCATTCGGCCTCGTGGAACAGCCCAGCGCCGAGGTCCTGCCGGAAAAAGACAAGGGCCGATTTGCGGTCACCAATGCAGCCGACGATTCCTATGTTTTCCGCGTGGCGCCGCTGCGCAACGTTGCACTCACCGCGCCATACTTTCATTCGGGCAAGGTTTGGGATCTGAAACAGGCCGTTGCCATCATGGGAACCACCCAGCTTGGCGTGGTACTGGCGGACGAAGAAGTCGACCTGCTTGTTGCCTTCCTCAACTCGCTGACCGGAAAGGCACCCGAGGTCGCCTATCCCATCTTACCCGCCGAAACGGCGACAACACCCCGGCCTATAACGCAGATCTTAGGAAAATAAACGGCCAGCTGACTGCGGAACATCGCACTTGACAATGATTGCGACTTTTACTGGACGAGACGAGTCGCGACGTCCATGAGAACGCAAATGGCTCGTTTCCAAAGTGCAGACACTGCTTCCGTCACCAGCTCGTTGCGATGGAATCATGTTTGGGATCTGGCGTGCGACATGCCAAGGAAGGCGTCTGACGCATGAGGCTCGCGCGCTGTCGATACCGCGCGGCGGCCGGCCATCGCGCTGGCGGCCGAATTGCCGCGCGCCGAAGTGATCGGCCCCCTTAGGGCGAAGGGGCAGCCACTCCGTCCTCCATGTCCAGCGATTCTTCGACTGCTTCCGGATTCCGGGCGATGGTCCAAGGAGAGTATTCGCCGCTGCATCCGGTTTCGAGCGACCTTGCTCCCAGTTTCGAAGCGTTGCCAGATCGAGGCCATACCTCACGGAGAATGCCTCCTGAGAGAGCTTCGTGCGATCCCGGACTTCGCGAACACTTATCGGCCGCGGCGCATGAACCTTCGCGATCACGCCTGCGGACGACAGTTCATTCTTCAGTGCCAATAGGTCGTCGACGCAAGGAACCGTCACGAACGCCTTGCCGTGATCGACCATCTCCGTGAGTATCCGTGGGCCGTCCTGAGCGGCAGCTGTCTCTTAACGAGAATCCGGGCGGCCTCAGGAGTATTCGCGCCGTGAAGAAAACTGAGGCTCAGTCGGACGGGAGAGCCTGACGACACCGGGACGACGTCCCGGGTTCGCACCCGTTGTCCGTACCGCTCCATGAATTTCGATGTAGTCGACATTAAGCTTCTCCGCGATCACTCGACCGAGCTTGCGCAATTTGGACCATCCCCACTGGAGGCATCGCGATAAAGTACGCCAAACAACGCTAAGGGAGAACAAGCAGTGATCTGATTTCGTTCGACGCTCGTTTTTGAGAGCCGTTCTGGGTCGTTCGCAATCAACTGTGTAGGCCAGCGGAGCGAGCAAGGAGCGCCAGATCCGGACAGGGCTGAGTGGAGTGTTTCTCCGAAAGATGGGGCCATGCCCTAAGGAACACGAGATGTAGTGGACTCGTCGATTCGCGCGGTTTCGATTCGCGCACCCGGGCACAACGCTTGGATAAGTCCCATCAAATGCTCTCCGGTGGCCGTCATCTGTTTAGCTGACATTGGGCCGAGGGCTTCCAGCACGAGCCACATGGCGCGGGTATCGACCGTGACCATGGTGCGCCGCCCCTGCCGCCAGTTCCAGCGGCGGCACGTGACACCGGCATCATCGCACCAGATGACTTCGCCCGGTTCGGGATGCTCGGTTACCATTTCACCTTGCTCGATCGTGTCGAATGGCTCCGCTCCCTTCGCAATTAAAAGTCTCGGGACCCCCTGGTAGAGATCGAGATCTTCCCCGCCAATCGGAACGCCATACAACACGCTGACGGCATTGTAGGCATCAACCAGTGGGGATATCCGCGGGAGAGAGCCATCTTTCCGCACCCGCTTGAGAAGCGCGGCGGCCGAGCACGGCGTTCGATTGGCTTTTGTGCCGAAAGCCTCGTAGGCAACGGCCCACGCCGCAAGATGCGCGTCCCTTTGGGCGTCATCGCGAAGCGCCGCCTGTTCCGCCGCCGCAATCGTGTCGTTCAACGCCTGTGCACCCGGCACGTCGATTTCAGCGTTCCGCACCACAATGCTCATCAGATGAAAATCCGGGTAGCGGGCCTTGATCTCGGGGGCAATCAATGGCGTGAAAGACATGGGATGCTCTTTTCTCATGGGGAGGCTTTGCGCTGCGGGTCGTTCGGGAAATGTTTGAAGAAAGGTGCTTGTCGAGCGTCCAGATCTTCTGGCATCGGCATGGTGCATGCCGCACCATGCGCTGGATAATTCCATCATTCGGCCGTGGACAAGGCCTGGTAGAGATCGTCGATTATCTCTTGCGGGTGCTCGAGCCCGCCTCGGCCGGCAACAAGCTACGCCTCCGCCAGATCCTCCATTTCATAAAAGGCAGCGGGCGCGATATGGATGTGAAGCAGCTTTCCTTGCCGGGTCATGCATCGCTCTCGGAAATTCGTCTCGCACGAAAATCTGCCGCCAAACTGGCCTGATCAACAGCACCAGTTGCATGGCGTTTTCCCAGTCCAGTTGGCTTTGCAACGAAATGCGGTTCAGCCCAAGGGTCGGTTTCCTCGCCAGCACGCCACGTCCCGCCGTTTTAGCCACCGTGTCCCGGCAACGCGTCTTGCACCTGCTTGACAACCGCTCGTAGGATCTCAACGCCCTTCTCGATTTGCCGAATGCTCAAGGCGGCATAGCCCACGACAAGCCCCACGCGATCGATGTGGCCTTCGTCCGATTGCCGCTCGTAAAGGGGCGAGATCAGGTGCAGCCCCAGGCCCGCGCCTCGGGCGGCTTCGACCAGGGTCGTTTCTCGCGATCGCGGCAGTTCGTCGAACCAAACCACGACGTGCAGACCGGCCTCTGCTCCCTGGACAGCGATGCGATCTCCGAAGCTGCGCCGCAAGGCGCCCAACAACGTCTCCCGACGCTCGCCGTTCAGCCTGCGCACACGCCGCACATGGCTTTCGTAGCCGCCACTCTCGATCAAATAGGCCAGAGCCTCCTGTTCAGCCACCGGCGAATGCCGGTCCGCGAATTGTTTGGCGGTAGCGAAGACCTCCTGCAACTCCGTCGGGACGACGAGGTAGCCGATACGCAGCATCGGCGAGAGCGTTTTGGAGATCGTGCCGAGGTAGATGACAGCCCCGTGGTCCTCAAGACTGTGCAGCGGAGGGACCGGATTGATGTCGTAGCGATATTCGCTGTCGTAGTCGTCCTCGATCACATAGGCGTTGTTGTGCCGCGCCCATTCCAGAAGCTGATGGCGGCGCGCGATCGGCATGACGCCGCCCAGCGGAAACTGATGCGATGGCGTGACATAGGCCAGTCGCGCCCCGATCCCCGCCAGCAACTCCGTCTTCATCCCGTCCTCGTCGACGGTGACGGGGATGGGCAAGGCACCCGTACTGGCAAAGACCTGACGCGCCATCCTGTAGCACGGGTCCTCGATGACGAAGCGGTCGGCACGATCGAGAAGCAGGCGAGCGCACAGATCGAGGCCCTGCTGCGAACCGTTGATGATGATGATCTGCTCGAGGTCGCAGCTCAGCGTTCGGGCGCGCCAGAGATAGCCCTGGAGCGCCTGGCGCAGCCGGCGCGAGCCGCGGGGGTCGTCATAGGCAAGACGCAACGGGCGCTGCCCCATCGCCTCGTTCATCGCACGTTTCCAGACCAATGCGGGGAAGTCTGACGGCGCCAGGTCGCCATAGCGGAAATCGACCTTCAGTCCAGTCGGCAGATAATCCGGCCAGGGCGGCGTAACGCGCAGTCGTTCGCCATAGGCGGACAGATGAACCGGGCCGACTCGTTTCGCGACAGTGCGGCTCGTCTCAGGACCGATCAGCGAGGATGCAACGCGAGGTCGTGCGCCTTGACGGACTTCGATGAAACCTTCCGCAGCCAGTTGCTCATAGGCGACCGTCACCGTCGTTCGCGAAACCCCAAGGTCATTTGCGAGGCCTCGGGAGGACGGCAGCTGACTGCCGGTTTCGTAGACACTTCCGAGGATCTGCTCGCGAAGAGCCTCGTAGATCTGGCGTGCACCCATCGCGTGCGTGCGACCTGCAGAACCGGCACTTGAAGACTGGACCATTTCATTCATCGCCAACTGGATATTTCACATTGGCCAGTTTGCCGTCAATCTTTCGGAAACCCAAGAAAGATCTAGAGGCCGAATGACCCGTTCCTATCAATCCGAAACCGATGCTCTCACGCGGTCGCTCAACGACACCGGTCCCGGATTCGCCACTCGGGCGATCCATCATGGCTACGATCCGGCCGGCTTTTCCAATGCCGTTCAGCCGCCAGTCTTCTTGACCTCGACCTATGGATTCGAAAGCGTGGCAGCGAACGAGGCCGCCGCCGCGCTTGGCGGAAGGCTCTATGCGCGCGAATACAATCCGACGACGGAGATCCTCGAGCAACGGCTCGCCAATCTGGAAGGAGCCGAGGCAGGTTTGGTCGTTGCCTCGGGGATGGCGGCTTTCGGCACACTGATCCTGTCGCTCCTGTCCCAAGGCGATGAACTCATCGTCCACAAGACACTTTATGCGAACACGCTTGCCATGGTCGAACAGGCGGTCCCCCGCTTCGGCATCAAGGTCGTCGCGGTCGACCTGTCCGATCCTCACAATCTCGATGCCGCGATCACCGAGCGGACCCGGCTTGTTTTCTTCGAGACGCCGGTGAATCCGCTGAGCCGCATCCTCGACATCGCTGCCATTGCCGAGCGCGCCCACGCGCGCGGTGTAAAGGTTGCAGTCGACAGCACCTTCGCCTCGCCCGCGCTCCAGCGGCCGCTCGAACATGGGGCCGACCTCGTGCTCCACTCGCTGACCAAATACATCAATGGGCATGGCGACGCCCTTGGCGGGGCGATTCTCGGCGACGCGCAAACGCTCCGCACGCTGCACGAGACGGGCCTGCGCTACATCACCGGCGCAGCGCTCTCGCCCATGTCAGCCTTCCTGATCCTCCGCGGTCTGAAGACGCTCACGCTACGCATGGAACGCCACAGCGCCACAGCCCTTACGGTGGCTCAGGCACTCGAGGCGCACCCGGCGGTGGCATGGGTGAGTTATCCCTTCCTCGACTCGCACCCTGATCAGGTGACGGCGCGAAAGCAGATGTCCCAAGGGTCGGGCATGTTGGCCTTTGGCCTCCACGCTGGGTTCGAGGGCGCGCGGCGGATGATGGACCGGCTCAACCTGATCACCCGGGCTGTCAGCCTCGGCGATGCCGACAGCCTCATCTATCATCCGGCAAGCCTGACCCGTGCTCGTCAGCCGATCCGCAAGGATGCGCATCTGGCCGATGGAGTCGGCGAGGACCTCATGCGTCTCTCGGTGGGTCTTGAAGACGCCGATGACCTAATCGCCGACCTGCGGCGGGCTCTGGACGCCTTGTGATGACCTGTCGTCCGGCCAGTCCTGCGCTCACGCACAAACCTGGAGCCTTGCCATGGCATTCCTGAGCGGTCTTTCCGCGTTTCCCATCACGCCCGCCGATCGTGACGGCCGCGTCGATACCGTTGCTCTGCGCAGGCTGATTACTCGGCTTGGCGCCGCTCAGGTCGACTCCATCGGTCTTCTCGGCAGCACCGGCACCTACATGTATCTGTCGCGCGAGGAACGGCGACGGACGCTCGCCGAGACCTTGGACGAAATCGCCGGGCGAATGCCGCTCCTGGTGGGTGTGGGCGCGCTGCGCACCGATGAAGCAGTGAGGTTCGCGCAGGACGCCAAGGCCCTTGGAGCTGCCGCGGGGCTGCTTGCGGCCGCCTCCTATACCCCGCTCACCGAGGACGAGGTGTTCGAACATTTCTCCACGGTGGCGCGCGAAAGTGGCCTTCCGATGGTCATCTACGACAATCCAGGAACGACGCATTTCCGTTTCACCCCAGCACTCGTCAGCCGCCTGGCAAAGGTGCGGGGGATCGTCGCTATCAAGAATCCGACAGACAAGGGCGATGCGATCAAGAGCCATCTGGCCGACCAGAGGCGCACTGTGCCGGAAGGGTTCTCGATCGGCTACAGCGGCGACTGGAACGCCGCAGAGGCCATGATCGCCGGCGCCGACACATGGTACAGCGTCCTCGCCGGCATCCTGCCCGAGGTCTGCGTGAAGATCGTCACGGCGGCGCAACAGGGCGATGCGGCCGAAGCGCGACGGATCGATGCCACGCTTGCGCCGCTCTGGAGCCTCTTCAAGGAGTTCTCGAGCCTTCGCGTCGTCTATGCACTTGCCGAATTGCTCGACATTTGCCGTGCCGACCCCCCGCGTCCCATCCTGCCTCTGCCCTCAGCAGCGAAGCGCCAGATAGCCGCCGCGTTGGAACGCTTGCCATCGGATGCCAGCCGGTGAACAGCGAACCCGGCGGCCAGTGAAGGAACCTGTCATGTATGTACCCGCGCATTTCGATGAACCGAGCCGAGAAGTCCTTTACGAACTGATCGAGAACAGCGCACTTGGCATGCTGATAACCCATGGCCGGAGCGGTCTCGACGCCAATCACATCCCCTTCGAACTTGACACGTCACAGGGAGAAAACGGTACCCTTTATTCCTGCGCGATTAGTACACGTGCCGAAGGAAAGTGCACTTTCTCGCTCGAGTGACTTATTTCAAAGGATGTGATCGCGTTTTGGCACATTCACGGCCCACATGCGGCAGCCGGTAACTCACCACATGGTGAGCAACCAGGAAACCTTCCGGCCTACACTTTCTCCCGGAGCGCGCGTGCTGCAGCAACCATGTTCATGAGGGCAGGGCGGACCTCCTCCCACTTGCGGGTTTTGAGGCCACAGTCCGGGTTTACCCACAGTTGGGCATCGGACAGTCGCTCGCGGGCAAGCATGACGAGATCCGAAATCTCGCCGACTTCCGGGACCCGTGGTGAGTGAATGTCGTAGACTCCGGGCCCGATTTCATTCGGATATTTGGAGCTCGTGAAGGCGTCCAGCAGTTCCATTTTCGAGCGCGACGTCTCAATCGAAATGACATCCGCATCCATTTCAGCGATCGCGTCGATGATCTCGTTGAACTCCGAATAGCACATGTGGGTATGGATTTGAGTCGCGTCCTTTACACCCGTTGAAGCGATCCGGAAGCATTCGACAGCCCAGTCGAGATAGTCGTTCCAATCAGACTGGCGCAGTGGCAATCCTTCGCGAAACGCGGCCTCATCGATCTGGATCATCCTTGCGCCGGACCATTCGAGATCCGTCACTTCGTCGCGGATGGCGAGCGCGATCTGGCGGCATGCTTCGGAGCGGGGTACGTCCTCGCGAACAAATGACCAGTTGAGAATGGTCACTGGGCCTGTGAGCATTCCCTTCACAGGGTTTTCCGTAAGCGACTGGGCGAACTGCCACCAGCGCAGCGTCATCGGATTGGGCCTCGATACGTCGCCGAAGATGATGGGGGGGCGCACGTAACGCGACCCATAGCTCTGCACCCAGGCATGCTGGGTGAAGGCGAAGCCGGACAGCTGCTCGCCGAAATGCTGTACCATGTCGTTTCGTTCGAACTCACCGTGCACCAGCACGTCCAGCCCGATCTCTTCCTGCCAGCAAATTGCAGCCTCGATCTCCTTCTTCAGGAAGGTCTCGTAGTCGACATAGCTCAGCTGGCCCTTCGCATGAGCGGCCCGCGCCCTGCGTACCTGCGGCGTCTGCGGGAAGGACCCGATAGTCGTCGTGGGGAACGGCGGCAGCCCGAGCGTGCCGGCCTGGACTCTGGAGCGCTCGGCAAAAGCGCTCTCTCGTCGCTTCATGCTGTCGTCAATGCTGGCGATCCGCCCCTCAACAAGCGGGTCATGGATCTTCGTGGATGTCAGGCGAGTGGCGGCAGCCTCGGCAGACGCTTTCAACGCGCCTGCCACCGCATCCCTGCCTTGGGACAGGGCCCGGGCAAGCATCACCAACTCGTCGGTCTTCTGGGCCGCGAAGGCGAGCCACGACCTGATGTCCGCGTCGAGCTCCGTCTCCATGCGGAGGTCGATCGGCACATGCAGCATCGAGCAAGAAGGCGCGATCTCGACGCGGTCCAAGGGCCAGCCGGCGACGATCGGTTTGATGCGGTCGAGAATGGCGGGCGCGTTCGCACGCCAGACGTTGCGGCCATCGATCAAGCCAAGCGAGAGCACCAGATCCTTCGGTGCGAGCCGACCCACCGTTTCCAGCTGCTCGGGAGCGCGCACGAGATCAATATGCAGCCCGGCCAGGGGCAGAGAAACCGCGGTTTCGAGATTGTCTCCCAGCGGCCCGAAATAGGTAGCCAGCATGATTTTCAACTCGGGCACGGCTTTTGACAGCTGGCCATAGGCGAATTCGAACGCAGCTCGTTCGTTCGGGTTCAGATCGAGGACAAGCGCTGGCTCATCGATCTGCACCCAATCGGCGCCCGACAGCTTCAAGCTCCGCAGGAGTTGCTCGTAGACGGGCAGAAGCCGTGGTAGGAGCGCGATGGGATCGAAGCCTTCGGCAGGCGATTTAGCCAGCTTGAGGAAGGTGACCGGTCCAAGGATGACTGGGCGTGTGTGAATGCCGAGGGCTTTAGCCTCGAGGAAGTAATCAACCGGCTTCGTCGACGAAAGAGCGAACGTCTGATCATCGTCTAGTTCCGGCACAATGTAGTGATAGTTGGTGTCAAACCACTTGGTCATTTCCATCGCGGTTACGCCAGGCCGATGAGCCGCATGCTGGTGACCACCGTGCCCACAATCCTCCGTCTGACCTTGGTTGCCGCGCGCCATAGCGAAGTAGATGTCGAGTGGGACCTCGCCGCCATTCCAGACGTAACGGGACGGAAGGGCGCCGACCATGGCTGCGGTGTCGAGCACATGGTCGTAAAGCGAGAAGTCGTTCGACGGGATTTTCGACACGCCGCGATCGCGTTGCTCCTCCCAGCTAGCGGCACGGAGCGCCTTCGCCGTCGTGAGAAGGTCGGCAGCGGACGATTTTCCGGACCAGTAGCTTTCAAGCGCGAATTTCAGTTCTCGCCGACGACCGAAGCGGGGCACGCCGAGCGTTGCTACAGGAATTTGCTGAGAGACAGTCATGCATACCCCGATGGTTGGGGCGTCGGTGACAAGGAAGGCGCTAGCAGGCCGGCACGAACGCCAGGCTGCAGCGGCCATCGAGACACCCCGCCCGTGGACGTAATTCGCCGTGGCAGGTCTCCTGGCTCGCGGGGTCATAGCCTCTACCCGTCTTCCCAAGGCTATTCGCCTCAGTGACATGAGTGGGGTTGGCTCGCCGCTAACAGTTGCGGGGGCAGCGCCGGCATCGCACCGGCTTCCCTCTTAGCTCCGCTGCGGCAGCGCCGTACGGAGAACCACGACACAGGAGACAATTACCGCAGTTCGCTTCTTTGTCAACGTCGCATAAAGAAATGTTTATGTCGTTATGTTAAATTTCGGTTGCCATGTTGCCAAAGGTCGCCTTGAAAGCGAAACTATGGAAGCCTTGAGCGGCCGGTAAATCAAAGCAATAACGCACAGCGGTCCAGGAGGATAGGAGTTCGTCGGCTGCCGGCGGCAAACTACCGGCAAGCGCCGTGGTGCTGCTTCCCGCATCATGCGAACGCCACCTCGGCGTCGAACTTCGGCTCCGAGCTTCCGACCGCTATTCGGCTCAATGGCGAGGCTGTTGCCCATGTGGAAGCTGTTGGCCGTGATGCCCTCGGTGATATGACACAACGATTTCGGGGGGAGCACACCGAGGCCAGGCGCAGCGGCGTGTTGCGAAGTGATCGAGGCCAATGTCTCGAACTGCTTGTTCGCAGCCCACCGGCTCAAGGTAACCCGGCTCAAACCACCGGGCCAGCTCAAGTCCTGTCCAAATGAGGCCGAGCGGCAAATCGTCGTGCACGCGCACGGTTTGGCGTTCGATCTTGTGATGCGTCTTGGGCGGACAATCGCCACGGTGCAGCGCGCAGAAGCGGTCCCCAATTGGGAAGCCGAGGGCGGTGAGGGCAAGCCAGCGCCACAGGCGGAAGGGGACTTGGACCTGTTTGCCCTGCTGGACCACAAGTTCGCGACACAGGGCCTCAAGGAGAAGACCAAGAGTGTTTATGCGCGGGACCTCGCCAAATTCATCAAAAGCAGCGGGCAGTCAAAGTTCGGCGCCGATTGACATGGAGATAGCCATCGCGGCGGACCGCAAGCCGGAATACAACCGGGTGCAGGCGGCCAAGCTCGTCCACAAGATGGCGTCGGGCACACACCGGCGATGGGAGAGCGGACCGTGGAGTGCAGGAACTTCACGCCTATCCACGCTCCCGTGGACGTGTCCTGCGGCACATCGGCAGCGATATTGAGGAGGCAGTTGAGCTTCTGGTCGAGCACTCTTACCTGCCACTACCCACGCTTAACGTCATCTCGTACTGAAAACGCACCACGCAAGGTCGAGATGTAACATGCGCCCTTCGTGGATGGTTCTAAGCTTCCTCGGGCGCGGTCAATCTGTGATAACGGTCGCTTGGAACCTGCATCACCGCGACGCGATCAAGGTTGGCGTATCGCGCTCGGTAGTAACCTTCTTCCTCCACTTCGGCGAAACTACACTGGGGAACGTCAAAGGTCGCAGCTTCCAATCCGAAGAAAGTCGTAGCGGTTTCTTCATCCAAGAAGTTCCACTCATCTTCTCCGTCGTCATATGTGACGCGAACATAGGAGGCCATGCGCACGGCTTCCTGATCACCCATCTCTGCGATGATGGCATCGCATTCTTTCTTCAGCTTTCCTGAAACCTCACCCTTATCCCAGTCATCCAAAGCCCGATAGATTTCTGGATGATAATACTCTGGCATCTCCTCTACATCTTCACCGATAAGCTCAATGGTGCGGACATATTGCGGATTTATCAAGAGTATTTTGTTGTCAAGGCTCCAACAATACAGCCATGGCCTGCTTGTGTTATTTCTACGAAGATTATGAAGTTCCTTCAACTGACGTAAAATCGATTCACGCGCCTTTTCATCGATAGGATATTGGCGGCTGCCAACAGTCGTCTTGATTCTGAGCGTGCCGTATCGCGTTTCGGCATCGGCAATTGCAAACGGGCTCGTGCGCCACTCCTCGACATCAATCTTCCAGCCCAGCAGCTCCTCGACCGTGCATTTCAACGTGAGACAAAGGTCCTTGATCTGCTCGACGTTCAACTGCGTTTTGCCTGTTTCCCAACGGGCCACAGTCTGTTGCGTCGTTGCCATCTGCTCTGCCAAATCTTTTTGAGTCATGCCCAGTCGAACCCTAAGCTCTTTCATGTTCATAACTCACCTCGCGTGTTCAACACACGCATTGTGGATGAATTAATCTAATCGTCAAGCGTGTTCAAAAATCGCAGCATGTGTTTTTAGGGCGTCTTCGAGGCTCCGGCAGCCGTTCGTGACCACTTGCGCAAGACACAGGGCTGGTACACAGCACGAATGGGCGATCAAAAATTACTGCTGAACTTCAGATAATTATTGTGGGCGAGTCTGGATCTCTCTGATCGACACGATAGTCGACCATCACCATGATCGGGCCGCTTCGTGGCCGCAGGTCAAGTTGCAGCGTCGGTTCGCTGAACTTGTTGGTCGGATCCAGATTGAGCGTTTCAAAATCCGGCTGACGCAGAAGGATGCCCATCAGTCCCCCAATGACAAGAACCAGCTGGCGGACGAGCAAGGCTCCCGAAACACCTTGGACATCCGCCAGTTCGCCCCAAAGCCAGCTTCCCGCCGCCATGCCGCCGTATGTGGCCGTCTGATAGAGAGAGGGCGCGTCCAACCACCCCCCGCGGCGACGAAAGCTGCACTGTGACGTAAACAGCGAGAATGATTGAATCCAGGCCGCGCCGGCTGGCATGAGGTTGAGACAGCTCAGCCCAACGTGCTCGCTCCATGCCCGAAAGAAGCAGCTGATCGCCAATACAAAGAACGCACCGCGAATGACCCATTCGTTGGAGAGAATTTCTCGGACCCGCCCGATGAGGAGCGCGCCGCAAATCGCTCCCAGGCCGAAGAAGCCGAGCATCACGCCGTAGGTGACTGCGGTCCCTTTGATCTGTTCGCGAGCGACCAACGGCAGGAGAGCCAAAATGACAACGGCGGTGAGGCCGAAAATGAAACTCCGGCACATCACCTTGAGAAGGTTCGGCGACAAGAGCACGTAACGGAAGCCCGCCGCCATCGCACTGCCGAAAGCCTCCCGCGGCAGCGCTTGTCGCGCCCGTTCGGCTTTCCATCGCAACAGCGCAGCGATCAGAGCGAAGTAGCAAAGGACGTTGAAGAGGAACGCGAAGGCCGCACCGGCTGTGGCCACGATTATGCCGCCAATCGCCGGCCCGATGCTGCGCATGAGATTGTAGCTCATGCCGTTGAGCGCAACCCCGCTTGGCAGGTGTTCGCGAGGCAGGATATCTCCCATGGAGGCTTGCCAAGAGGGATCGTGCAATGCCCAACCACAGCCGACTAGGAAGGTGAGACCCAGAAGGGTCCAGGGTGTCATTCCCCGCATAGGTCAGGAACGCCAGGACGGCGGATACGCAGACCATCAGCAGTTGCGCAGTCAACATGATCCGGCGACGGTCAAACTTGTCCGCGAGCGCTCCCGCCGCGAGCGAGAAGATCATGTAGGGGAGGGTGGTCGATGACTGGACGAGCGCCACCATTCCATGGGAGGTGGCGATGCTCGTCATCAGCCAAGCTGCCGCCGCACCTTCCACTAGGGTGCCAAGGTTCGAAATGAGTGCAGCCGACCATAGCGAACGGAAGGTCTTGTGCTGAAAAGGAACCAGTGAAGATGTTCTCTTCGCCATTGTGGGAAGCTTCGGGATCGACCGCGGGGCTGGATTTGGTTCGCCTCACTCAACCATGGCCTCGCCATACAAGCCAAGCTGCCACAGTGGCGCGCCTGCTAACCCAGAAAACTTGGCGGCCTTAACTACCCCCTGAGGAGTGTCTCTCGACATTCCTCAGGGAACTCGACGCGAATGTCTGCAATATCCGCTAAGCGGGCAGAATTTCTGCGACAGCATTTGCTGAAACCCTACTTTACAACAGTGTGGCGCTTCCGGCCGAGCGAAAGCCGGATCGGGAGGTCTTGGGAAGATATCATTGTATCAACCTCGACAACGTTGCCGTTGATCCGCACACCTCGTCCCGAGATCGCCCTTCGCGCTTCCCCTTTGGAGGAGGTCAATCCGGCGCGTACCAGCAAATCCACAAGGGCTACTCCGGCCAACCCCTCGGCGTCATTTAGATGAAGCGTCGGTAGCCCCTCTGCGGCTTCGCCCTGCCCAAATGCTTGGCTAGCCGTGGCCTCCGCCTGTTTGGCGGCGTTAGTTCCATGTGCCAGGGCCGTAGCTTCGTTGGCGAGACGTTCTTTGACGGCGTTTAGCTCGGTTCCTTCAGCCTGTCCAAATCGCTCGATCTCGTTCATCGGCAGATCGGTGAAAAGCTTCAGAAACCGAACGACATCAGCGTCTTCCGTGTTACGCCAGAATTGCCAGTAATCGTATGGCGAAAGGCGATCTTCGTTCAGCCACACAGCTCCGGCAGCCGTCTTACCCATCTTGACACCTGAAGGAGTCTTCAGAAGCGGCGTAGTCACTCCGAAGACTTCCTTTCCATCCGTCCGCCGTATCAAGTCGATGCCATTGATGATGTTCCCCCACTGGTCGGCTCCACCCATCTGCAAACGGCAACCGGTCCGGCGGGTTAGCTCAAGGAAGTCGAACGCTTGGAGGACCATGTAGTTGAATTCTAAGAAGCTCAGATTCTCCTGCTTTTCCAGCCGCGACTTCACACTGTCGAAAGAGAGCATCCGATTGACGGAGAAATGCCTGCCGACGTCTCTCAGCATGTCGATCCAACGAATGCTGTCCAGCCAGTCGGCATTGTTCACCATCACGGCATCCGTCGGGCCGTCTCCGAAGACAAGGAGACGGCCAAAGACCTTTCTGATCCCTTCAATGTTGGCGGCGATCCGCTCGTCCGTCAGCATCGGCCGCGCGTCCGAACGGAAGCTGGGATCGCCGATGCGGGTGGTCCCACCCCCAATGAGAACGATGGGTTTATGGCCAGTCTGCTGAAGATGACGAAGCGCCATGATCAGAAGAAGATGGCCGACATGAAGACTGTCAGCCGTCGCATCGAAACCAGCGTAAGCGGGTACGATGCCTGCTTCAAAGGCGGCATCGACACCCGGCAGGTCGGTCCCTTGATTTACATAGCCGCGCTCAATGAGCGTCTTCAAAGCCGCCGAATATGGTTTGGAATGACCGGTTGATAAATCGGGAAGTGCCATAGGGAATCCTCCTGGTATTGCCGCAAGGGGTCCTCTCAATGAACAAAGCCGCCTGACGGCGGCTTGTTTCAAGGCATGATCGAAACGCGCCGCTCCTTATGGAAGCGTCGCATAATAGATTGCAGCGATGAGCGCGGACTTGATCATGTGCCGATGCATAAAGGACTTTTTCCGCACCTGCAAGCAATCTGAAATGGTTACTTCGGGGAGCTGCCGAGCCTCTGTCGCGACGATTTGCAACTGATTTTTGCACCTCGCAGAACTCAACTTTTGCGACAACATTTCCTGCTTCCCGCTTTCCTTCTGATGTCGAGCCCAGCGCGCTTCACCTGCGCTTCGCTGCAGCCGGTCAGCTTTGCCGTCCTGCTGATACTGTTGCCGCCAGACCGGAAGACAATAATGCGTTCGTGTGTCACCAAGTCAGCTTGGCCTCCGGCGGGGCGGCTTATCCGGATGACTGCACGCGATCAGTTGCTGGTTCAAGACAGGGAAGAAGGCCTGCATCGCCTTTGCCGATGTTCAAGGTCAGTTCAATGTGGGTAATTTTCCGATGCCGTATTGCGCCACCGGCAAAAACGGCGTGAATCCTGAAACCTACGCCTGCAATTGGTGTGAAGCAGGCGAAAAGGGCTGCAGTGGCGGCGATTTCATCGAGGAAGGTTTGCGGCGGCGGCAGCGACACCGTTTTCTCGCGTCAGCAAATCCCGCCAAACCATTACCACCCCAATTGCGACCACGATATTCAGGGGCCGTACCGGAACCACGAGGGTCCTTACCAGGCGTGTCTCGCCACGCAAACCACCACCCACAATGGCATGGTGTTTGCCCTTAGAGCCTGACCCGAAACTCGGTTTTGGGGGTGGAAGCGGTTGAGTGGCCCCGTCCGTTGTGATTCGCTTGAGTTGTCTAGACTTGAACGGAATAACGACATGGGTTGGACGGAGACCACCCGCCGGCGATATTGCCGCGCGGGGCAGCGAGATGCAAACGCGTTGACGGACAGGGAATGGGCGTTGCTCGAGCCGTTCCTGCCGGGAACGAAGACAACGGGACGACCGCGGACGACAGAACTTCGGGCGGTCGTGGACGTGCTCCTCTACATCGCCTGGACCGGCTGCCAATGGCGGGCATTGCCGGATCGGTTCCCGCCGGTCTCGACGGTTCAACGCTATTTCTATGCCTGGCGGGACAACGGGCTGTGGAAGACGATCAACTTCCACTTGGTGGCTGCGGCACGCCTGGCGCTTGGTCGCGAGGCGAGCCCGAGCGCCGGTGTCATCGACAGCCAATCGGCAAAGACCACGGACGTTGCCGGTTTGCGTGGTTACGACGTCGGCAAGAAGGTCAAAGGCCGCAAGCGCCATATCATTACTGCCACCGAGGGACACTTGGTCGGGCTGACGGTGCACACGGCCGACATCCAGGAAGGCAGTCGGCGTCATCGCCTCCATTCGACGGCTTTCTCCCTGGTTGCGGCATCTGTTCGCCGACGGCGGCTATGCCGGAGAAAAACTGTCGCAGGCACTGGCCAATCTCGGCACATGGACCATCGAAATCATCAAGCGCTCCGACGCGGCCAAGGGCTTTGAGGTGCTGCCACGACGATGGGTCCTCGAGCGAACTTTCGCCTGGCTGGGACGTTGTCGCCGGCTCGCCAAAGACTTCGAGGCGACCATCGCCAGCGCCGAGGCATGATGGGGTGGACGGCGCCCGACGGCATCGGATGTGCCAGAATGAGTTCGTTGATATCTCAAACAAGGGAGCCGTCCGTGGAACACCTTATCCGTATTGGCATGGATACGTCCAAGAGTGTTTTTCAGCTGCATGGTGTCGACGCTGCGGAGCGTTCG
>NZ_JAMYLZ010000029.1:0-81824 GCF_040318315.1 Mesorhizobium sp. M1227 | reverse complement strand
TGGCGCCACATCGGCCACCTCGTTGAAACGATCGAGGCAACCGAATGCAACAACTACTTCGCAAACGCCGGCTACGCTTCCATCAAAACGTGAAAGGCTCTAGCGCCGAGACGGTTGGGGGGTGCTGGAAGAAATGAGGTGATGCCAAACTGGAGCACCCCTCATCCGTCGCCTTTGGCGACACCTTCTCCCACAAGGGGAGAAGGGGGAGGCTGCGCTTGAACGTCAGTCGTTGCGCCTGAAATTGCGGATGCGGTCGAACAGGACCGCCAGTAGGATGGCGCCGCCGATGAACACGCCTTGCCAGAAGGCATTGATGCCGAGCAGGCCGAGGCTGTTGCGGATGACCTCGATCAGCGCCGCGCCAACGACCGCACCGAAGGCCGTGCCCATGCCGCCGGCCAGGTTGGCGCCACCGATGACGGTGGCGGCGATCACCTGAAGCTCCATGCCGTTGCCGAGATTGGTGGTGACCGCGCCCAGCCAGCCGGTCTGGATGATGCCGGCAAGGCCAGCCGCCATTGCCGAGATCATGTAGACGACGACCTTGATCTGGCGCACCGGAACGCCGGTCAGCGTTGCCGCATGCTCGTTGCCGCCGATGGCGAAGATGTGCCGGCCGAATTTCGTCCAGCGCAGCACAAAGCCGGTGATCAACGCCAGCACGATCATGTAAAGCACCGGATTGGCGATGCCGAACACCCAGGCGCCGCCGCCCAGCGCCAGCAGTTTGTCGTGATCCGGTCCGAACTGGAAGACGACGGTGTTGTTGGAGGCGACCATGGCTAGGCTGCGTGCGATCGACAGCATGCCGAGCGTCACCACGAAAGGCGGAAAGCCGAGATAGGCGATCAGAACCCCGTTGAAGGCGCCGATGATCAGCGCTGTGGCGATCGCAGCGCCAATGCCGATCTCGATGCCGTAGCCGGCATGCATGGTGACGGCCAGCACCATCGAGCACAGGCAAAGCACCGAGCCGACCGACAGGTCGATACCGCCGGTGATGATGACGAAGGTCATGCCGAGCGCCACGATGGCGACGAAGGTAACGTTGCGGGTGATGTTGTAGAGGTTCTTGGTCGTGGCGAAGGAATCCGTGGCCACCGACAGGAACAGGCAGGCGAGGATGACCGCGATCACCACCCAGAAGGTCTGGCTGGCAAACACCTTGCTCAGCAAGGTGTGCTGCTTGTGCGCGATCGTCTGATCAAGGGTGACTGCCATTATCGACCTTTTTTACTCATGGTTGAGGCGTCAATCATACCTGTTCGATGGCGCCGGTGATGAGCCCGGTGACTTCTTCCGGCGAACTCGATGCGATCGTCTTGTCGGCGACCTTGCGGCCGCGCCGCATGACGATGACGCGGTCGGCGACGTCAAAGACGTCGGGCATGCGGTGGCTGATCAGCACGACGGCGATGCCCTGGTCGCGCAAATGGCGGATCAGGTTCAGCACCTCGGCGACCTGGCGCACCGAGATCGCCGCGGTCGGCTCGTCCATCAGCACGATCTTGGCCTGCGAAAGCATGGTGCGGGCGATCGCCACCGCTTGCCGCTGGCCGCCCGACATTTGTTTGACCAGGTCGCGCGGGCGCGTTTCGGATTTCAGCTCGGCGAAGATCTGGCCGGCGCGCTTGTACATCGCGGCATAGTCGAGGATGCGAAGCGGCCCGAGGCCGCGGCGCAATTCACGGCCGAGATAGACGTTGGCGGCGGCCGTCAGATTGTTGCACAGTGCCAGGTCCTGATGGACGATTTCGATGCCGTGCTGGCGCGCCTCGACCGGCTTGTGCAGGATCAGCTCCTTGCCGTCCATCTGCATCGTGCCATGGCTCGGCGGGAAATTGCCGGCGATCATCTTGACCAGCGTCGACTTGCCGGCGCCGTTGTCGCCCATCAGGCCGACAACCTGTCCGGCCTCGATCGACAACGAAACGTCGTTGACCGCCTGGATGGCGCCAAAATGCTTCGAGATGTTGGTGAGTTCGAGAACCGCCACCAGCCTTCTTGCCTCCCCGTGCTTTGCGGCCTGCGGTTCTGCCGCGGCCATTCGCTCTCCCCAGTTCCTCCCGGAAGCAGCGATTTTGCCCATTTACGCATAAGCCTCCTTGGCGTCAACCACGGCTTCTTTCGAAAAATCAGTTTTGTAGGACAAATAGCATTGACGTCGGTGACAAGGCGATATTAGCTAAGTGTCGGAGGAGCTTGCGCCGAGCCACCGGGTTGCGGGAAGGAATCGGTGAGGGTTTGTCGGTCAGGGATCTGGTAACCAGCGATATCTGTCGGTGCCGGTCTGAGACTGAATATGAAAATGCTTATCGACCTGGCTTGGCGACACGAGTGCGACGTCCTCTGTCATCTTGCTCCGGGTCGATCTGTGTGTGGCGGGCACGCCGTGTCCGTTTGTTTCAAAGGGAGGACTGACATGAGGAAATCACTATTGCTCGCTGCCGCCGCCGTCATGGCGCTGGGTGCCGGGCCAGCCATGGCCAAGAAACAGCTCGTCATCGTCGTGAAGGGTCTCGACAATCCATTCTTCGAGGCCATCCACCAGGGTTGCGAGAAATGGAACAAGGAAAACGCCAGCTCGGAATATGAGTGCTTCTACACCGGACCGGCGTCGACCTCGGATGAGGCCGGTGAAGCCCAGATCGTCCAGGACATGCTGAGCAAGCCCGACACGGTGGCGATGGCGATTTCGCCGTCGAACGCGCCATTGATCGCGCAGACGATCAAAAGCGCCAATCCGTCGATCCCGATCATGACCCTCGACGCCGACCTCAGCAAGGAAGATGCGGCGCTGCGCAAGACCTATCTCGGCACCGACAATTACCTGATGGGTCACAAGATCGGCGAATACATCAAGAAGGCCAAGCCGAATGGCGGCAAGATCTGCACCATCGAAGGCAATCCGGCGGCCGACAACATCCTGCGCCGCGCGCAGGGCATGCGTGACGCGCTTTCGGGCAAGGACGGCCTCGCGGCGCTGGCGGGCGAAGGCGGCTGGACGGAAGTTGCGGGCTGCCCGGTGTTCACCAATGACGACGGCGCCAAGGGCGTGCAGGCGATGACCGACATCCTCGCCGCCAATCCCGATCTCGACGCCTTCGGCATCATGGGCGGCTGGCCGCTGTTCGGCGCTCCGCAGCCCTACCGCGACCTGTTCAAGCCGATGGCCGACAAGATCGCCAGCAACGCCTTCGTCATCGGCGCCGCCGACACGATCGGCGACGAGGTGGCGATTGCCCGTGACGGGCTGGTGACCGCGCTGGTTGGCCAGCGGCC
The DNA here is from genome assembly GCF_040318315.1 of Mesorhizobium sp. M1227. NCBI lineage: Bacteria > Pseudomonadati > Pseudomonadota > Alphaproteobacteria > Hyphomicrobiales > Phyllobacteriaceae > Mesorhizobium > Mesorhizobium sp. M1227. Next base: position 78,539 of record NZ_JAMYLZ010000029.1, on the reverse strand, counting down.
GTTCGAGATGGGCTACAAGGCGCCCTCGGTGATGATCGACCTGGTCGACGGCAAGCCGGTCGCCGATCCGGTGTTCACCGGCCTCGACGAATGCACCAAGGACACCGTCGACACCTGCATCCAAAAGTAGGTCGGCAATTTCGGGGCGCCCTTCGACGGGCGCCCCGTTCGCACTGTCCATACAAAACGCACGAGGCGACGCTGCTTTGGAGCGTAGGCCGCTGCTTTGCCGTGCCCTGAGTTCAGGCTTTCGACAAGCAGTTGCCGGGGAATACCAATGCCGGACGCGACATCAAAAAAGCGACCCGCCAAATTCAAGGCAGAGCCTGGGCGGCCAGCCGTCGTTCGGCGTGCCGATGCCGCACACTTTCCCGGCTCGAGTGTGCACGCCTCGCTCGCCAACGAAATCGGGCTGAGGATCGTGCGCGGCGATTATCCGCCGGGAACCATCCTGCCCAATGAGGCCAAATGGTCCGAGACCTTCGACGTCAGCCGCTCGGCGGTGCGCGAAGCCATCAAGATGCTGATGGCCAAGAGCCTGCTTGCCTCGCGCCCGAAGATCGGCAGCTGGGTCGAGCCGAAGGAGCGCTGGAACCTGCTCGATCGCGACGTGCTGGCCTGGTATGCGACCTCGCCGGACCGCGAGGTGTTCCTCAGGACCGTGCAGGAATTCCGCCACATCATCGAGCCGGAGGCCAGCGCTTTTGCCGCCATGCGGCGCACCGACGAGCAGATGGCCGAGATCAGCCAGGCTTGCCGCGAGATGGGCGAGGCGACCAACCTGCAGGAGCGCACCCGCGCCGACACGCGTTTTCATCTCGCCATCCTGCGGGCCTCGGGCAACGATCTGCTGGTGCCGCTCGGCGTGCTGATCGAATCGGCGCTCGACCATTTGTTCCAGTTCGTCACCCGCGAGACCAGCGATCAGCGGCGGGCGCAGGCACTGCACGAGGCGATCGAGAAGAACATCCGCCTGCAGCGGCCCGCCGCAGCCCGCGCCGCGGTGCACAGGCTTCTTGCCAACACCGACGATGTCATCGGCCGGTCGCGGCGGTGATTTATACCGCAAAGTCCGGCGCCGCCCCTCATCCGGCTGCCGCCACCTTCTCCCCGTATAGTGACGGGGAGAAGGGGCTGGCCGCGATCTTGGCACATTCTCTTGCAATGGAAATAGTTAGCGAAATCGTCAGCGAAAGCGTCCTTCTCCCCGTCACTATACGGGGAGAAGTGCCCGGCAGGGCGATGAGGGGCAGCGCTGGCGTTGATTGAAAATAGTGCGCCGTGCGTATTGCCCATGCGCTTAGATCGTCTGCTTTTTTCCCATCCTTGGCCGGCATGATGTCGACACCGTTGACTTGCCGATATGTGCCGCAAGCATAGACACATACTGATCGGCGGGGCCAGCCGCGAAGGAACGCGATCTTGGCGATCGTCTTTGAGCGCAAGCTCGCGGCGGTGAACGAAATCGCATTTTTGTGCGACCGCGGTGTATTTTGTTCTTGCTTTGTGCCGGCAGCTATGCTACTAATTTTGGTATGGTGCTAATTGGCTCCAACGACCCGCCCACCGAGGCGGTTTTTTGTTTTTGGCTTCTTCCGATCGGAAGTGCGCGTGCTTTGGTGCACAGATTTCTCGCCAATACCGACGTTATCGGCCGGTTTCGGCGCTGATTCGATCGTTTCTCGGCCAACTGCGTGTAAGTCGGGTCAACCAGCAACGAAGGTCGATCATTCCCGTTAGTCGCAAATCGCAAATTTAGGAGATTAGCCGAAACCCTCCCTTCGTCATCCCTGGGCGGAGCAAGGAGCGAAGTGACGCGGCGCAGACCCTGGGATCCATGCCGTTACCTTGCGGCAGTGCTCCAGCAGACCAGAACCAAACGCTGCCACCCGGTCCTGCGAAAAAGCTCGAAGCACTCTGGGACTGGTCGTCTCGATCAATTCGGTCTTCCATTGGCGGAGCCAGCGCTTCCGCAGCTTCTGGCTCGCGGTCATGGTGGAAGGGCGACGAGCGCAATGGCGGATACAAGCGCCGTTCTGAGCCGCTGCATTCTTCGGCTGATGTCACGGCATGGATCCCAGGGTGTGCGCGACGTCGCTTCGCTCCTGCTCCGCCCTGGGATGACGAAGGTGTGGTGTCATTTGCTAATCGCCAGCGTTGGAGATTGGCGGATGTAGCTGGTCGGCAGCGAACGTTTGCAGTTGCGACACTCCCAGGCGTTAATCCCAACGTTCTCAGATCGTCTGCTTCTTGCCATCCCTGGTCGGCATCAGGTCAACACCGTTGACTTTGCCGATATGCGTGGCCAGCATCGGCACATACTGGTCGGCGGGGCCGGCCGCGAAGGCGCCGGCGAAGGCGTTCTTGGTGGCGTTGCCGAGCGGGTTGGCGATGCCGGCAGCACCCGCCATGGACTCGAGATAGGTGAGATCCTTGAAGGCATTGGCGATGGTGAATTTGTGCGCGTCGCGGTCGCCTTCCAGCGTCCAGCGCATGAAGGTCTGGTAGAAGCCGCAATCCATGCGGCCGTTGCGGATGACGCTATCGAAGAGCGGCGGCGAGATGCCGACCTTCTGCGCCAGCGCCAGCGCCTCGGAATAGATCGCGGCGTAGCCGAGCGAGATGAAATTGTTGAGCAGCTTCATGCGATGGCCGTCACCGGTGTCGCCGATATGGACGATACGCCCGGCCCAGGTTTCGAGCACCGGCTTCAGCCGGGCAAAGACCGCATCGGGCGCGCCGACCATGGCGTCGAGCGTGCCTTCCCAGGCTTCCTTCGGCGTGCGGCTGAGCGGGGCATCGACATAATCGACGCCGAGCGCCTTGAGTTCGGCGGCCAGCGCCACCGTCGAGACAGGATCCGAGGTCGAGCAATCAACGACAACCGATCCCGGCTTCAGGCCTTCCTTGAGACCGCCTGGGCCGCGGATGATGGCTTCGACCTCGCGCGAGCCGGTGACGCAAATGAAGACAACCGTCGATGCCGCTGCGACGTCGCGCGAGGTCGCCGATTCCCTGGCGCCGCGGCCGAGCAGGTCTTCCGCCGGCTTGCGGTTCTTGCGGCCGAGAAACGTCAGCGGATAGCCCTTGTCGACGATGTTCTTCGCTATCCCGTGCCCCATCAGGCCAAGCCCGATGAAGCCGATCTTTTCGCTCGCGGCGGTCGTGTTCATGTCGTTTCGTCCTATTTTGCAATGATGGATGACGGCGATGCAGCTTGCCGGCGAATTGTTGAAGCGGGTTTTTGCCGCATGCCATGGCAGGCGATTGCAGAGTTCGATATTGTCTGACAATACACATGAATTCCAGGGAGAGCAAAATGACAAAGCGGATCATGTTCACCGGCGGCAGCGGCAAGGCCGGGCGCCATGTCGTGCAGTATCTGGTCGAGCAGGGGTGCCAGGTGCTCAACATCGACACCAAGCCGCTCGACAATCCCAAGGTGCGCACGCTGATCACCGACATCACCGACAGCGGGCAGGTGTTCAATGCGCTGTCGAGCTATATCGGCCTGCATGAATTCGACCCGTCGCTGCGCTCGCAGCCGGTCGATGCCGTGGTGCATTTCGCGGCGATCCCGCGGATCATGATCACGCCCGACAATGAGGTGTTCCGCATCAACGCGCTCGGCACCTACAACGTCATCGAGGCCGCGGTGAAGCTCGGCATCCGCAAGGTGGTGATCGCTTCCAGTGAGACGACCTACGGGCTGGTATTCGCCAACGAGCCGCGCAACCCGACGCATTTCCCGCTCGACGAGGCGTACGACGTCGATCCGATGGACAGCTACGCCCTGTCCAAGGTCGTCAACGAGAAGACGGCGCGCGCCTTTGCGCTGCGCAGCGGCTTCGACATCTATGCCTTGCGCATCGGCAACGTCATCGAGCCGCATGAATATTCGCTGTTTCCGAAATGGTTCGCCGATCCAGGTTTCCGCAGGCGCATCGCCTGGAGCTATATCGACGCGCGCGATCTCGGCCAGATCACGCTGCGCGCCATCGAAAAGGACGGGCTCGGCTATCAGGTGTTCAACGCGGCCAACGACGAGACCTCGTCCGATCTGCCGACAGCCGAACTGCTGAAGCGGTTTTATCCCGATGTGCCGGTCAAGGGGGAACTTGGCGAATACGAGACGCTGCTCTCCAACCGCAAGGCACGGGACATGCTCGGCTTTCGGCCGGAGCACAGCTGGCGGAAATACGTCAAGACGACCTGACGGAGGCAGCTGACGCGGAACCGGCACTGGGCCAGCCCCGAATTGCTCGTCACGACTCCAGGCTCACACCCGCTACGACCGATGCGCCCACACCCTCGTTCAGGCGTTCGCCGTCGGGTTCATCCATACGATTTCCCAGACGTAGCCATCCGGATCTTCAATGTGGCGGTTATACATGAAGCCAAGATCCTGTGCCGGGTTGGGATCGGCGCGACCGCCCGCCGCGACCGCGCTGGTCAGTGTTGCATCGACGGCGTCGCGGTTATCGACAGTGAGGACGATCATTGCCTGGCTGTCGCGCCGTGCGTCGCCGATTGGGCGCGTGGTGAATTCGCGATAGTGGTCATGGGTCAGCAGCATCACCCCGATCGTGTCCGAAAACATGAGCGAGGTGGATTTCTCGCCCGAAAACTGCGGGTTCACGGTGCCGCCTAGCGCCACGTAGAACGCCGTCGAGGCCGACAGGTCACGGACAGGCAGGTTCACGAAAATCATTTTGGGCATCGATTTCGCTTTCTCCAGGGCTGCGCGCTGCGCTATTGTCTTGCTGCAATGTAAGTAGATGCAATGTATCTTGATTGCAAGATACATTTTGCCGAGGGAATATTTGCCATGGATCGCGCCGAGGCCGCAGCTAAGCAATGGGCCCGCGAGCGCCCCGATCTTCCGTCGTTACCTGTTGAAACGGTAGGTCGTCTGCTTGATGCCGCCGCACGGGTCATCCGCGATCACATGAACCCGTTGCTCAAAGAAGCAGGCCTGAATGTAGGTGAGTTCGATGTGCTCACGCCGCTTAGGCGCGCCGGTGAACCCTATATGCTTTCACCTACTCAGCTCTACGAATCGGCAATGATCTCCTCGGGCGGCATGACCAGCCGCCTGGACCGGCTGGAGCGCGCTGGGCTGGTTGAACGACGCCCCGATCCCGCCGACCGGCGCGGCAAGCAAATTGCGCTGACGACCGGCGGCAAGCGCGCGATAGACGATTTGATCGGTCCAATGGTGGCGCTGGAAGAGCAATTAATCTCCGTGCTGACGTCGGCGGAGCAGGAAACTCTTAATGCTCTACTTAAGAAATTGCTCACCGGCCTTTGAATTAGAAACTGTTTTGTCGTTCACGGAAACGCCGAACCGATCTATATTTTTTGATTTGAGGCAATTCCGGGCGGAAAATCGTTTCACACTTTTCCTGGATTGCTTCAGGTCGTTGTCCACGTCGGCACTCACCTCTGCCTCTGAATCAACGAGTCCTGACCCTACTTGTCGTTCCAGAATTCGGCCTGGAGTTGCGCCGCTTCATCGGCAAGCAGCGGGCCGACGACTTCAGTCGAACGCTGCCCGGCTTCGAAGATGATCCTGCAGGGCAGGTCGAGCGTGGGATTCTCGACATGTGCACCCGTCACCCGCTTGAGGTCATGTTCGCTCTGCCCAAAGACGACCCGTCCGATGCCCGCCCAATAGATTGTGCCGGAGCACATCGCGCAAGGTTCGGCCGACGTGTAGAGGGTGCAGGAGGCCAGCTTTTCGAGACTGACATTCATCCCCGCCCACGAGGCCAGCAGCCTTTCGGCATGAGCGGTGCGGTCGCCGCCGCCGGCTTTGTAAGCGTTGGGCTGCTCGCGCAACACATTGCCGTCTTTGTCGGCGAGCAGCGAACCAAAGGGATGTTCGCCGGCATCGCGGGCCCTGCGCGCGACTTCGAACGCCTGACGGAGCAGGCGCTCATCATAAGGGCGTTGTGGCATCGGCAGATCCTCCCGCTTGACCATAGTGCCGAACAATCCGCCGACACAAGTCGGCGGCCAAGGGCTCAAGCCTCGTTCCGATTGGGCCGTTGAGCCAGCCAGATGCTGCCGATGACGACAACGACGCCGGCGATTTGAGGCAAGGTCAGTGTCTGATCCAGGAATACCCATCCGAGCAGCACGGCGGTCACCGGGCTGAGGAAAAGCAGCGATGAGACCACCGAAGATTCGAGTCGCGCAATGCCCCGGAACCAGAGGACATAGGTCAGCGCCGCACCGATCAGGCCGAGCCACACCAGTCCAAGCAGGTTGGCCGCGGTCGGGAGCGGGGGTGGTTCGAAAAGCAGGACCACCGGAACGAGAAGGAGACCACCGGCAGTCAGTTGCCATGCCGTAAAGGCGAGCAGCGATGCTGGCGGCTGCCACTTGCGGCTCAACACGCTTCCGAAGGCCATTGAGGCCGCCCCGGCGAGGCCGGCGGCAACGCCGACCGCATCGAGCGTCGCGTTCGGGGTCAGCACCAGCAATGCAACGCCGGCGATCCCGACAAGGGCGGCGACAATCGCCAACCGGCGGACAGGGCTGGCAAGCAGGGCAGCGGCAAGGAAAATCACAATCAATGGCTGGACCGACAGCACGGTCGCCGCGACCCCGCCCGGAAGCCGGTAGGCGGCGACAAACAACATGCTCAGGAAGATCGAGATGTTGAGGGCTCCGAGGACGAAACTGCGCAGCCACCAGACGCCCGTCGGCAGTTGCCGGACGATCGCTAGCAGCAGCAATCCGGCGGGCAGGGCTCGCAGCATTGCGACCGTCATCGGCGAGAAGTTCGGCAGGAACTGCGTGGTGACGATATAGGTGCTGCCCCATATTGCGGGTGCGATGGCTGTAAGCAGCAGATCGGAACGGTGCGTTTTCATAAGATTTCCAGAACTTCGGCAAGAGGGCGGCGCGGCTTTTGCGGCCAGTTTCCGGGCGCGGCGCGGCCGACCGCGATGAGCATCACCGGCACTTCATTCCGCGCAAGGCCAAACTCGCGCGCCACGCCGTCGGCATCGAAGCCTGCCATCGGACCGGAGACCAGCCCCAGCGCTTCGGCCGCGAAGATCAGCGTTGCCGCGCCAAGCGTTGCCGAGCGCACCGCTTCGTCGCGGGCCGCTAGAGGATCGGCATATTGGGCGCGGGCGCCCTCCCGCCACCCCGAAGCCATATCCGCCGGCATGAAGCCGGCTTCGACGAAAGGACGCAGCCTGGCATTGAGGGCAGCGTGGTCGGGCAGTACGCCGCAGATGATGAAGGTGACGGCTGCCTCCTGCACCTTGGCCTGGCCATGGGCGAGGCTGCGCAACCGTGCCTTTGCTTCCGGCGTCCGCACCGCGATGAACCGCCAATTCTGAAGGTTGTAGGCGCTTGGCGCGCGCGTTGCGAGACGTGCCAGCTCCTCGATCTCGGCGTCCGTCAATTCGTGCGAGGCCTCGAACCGATTGGCCGACATGCGGCGCTCGATAAGGAAAATTGCGCGGTTGGTCATCATGTCATTCCGAAACTGAGAAAGTCGTTCGGGAAGCAGATAGAGAATTTACCAAGGAGCGATAATATGCAACAATTGCAAGACATTATTTACTGGAAGAGAATGGTGCGATGGATCGCCTGACGGCGTTGCAGGTTTTCCGCCAGGTGGCGGAACTGAACAGCTTTGCCGAAGCCGGACGGCGGCTCGGTCTCTCGCCTCCCGCTATCAGCAAGAACATCGCCGAGCTGGAGGCGCATCTTGGGGGTGCGGCTCATCAACCGGACAACGCGGCGCATGGCGCTGACCGAAGAGGGCAGGATCTACCTGGAGCATGTCACGCAGGGGCTCGATGCGCTGGCCAGGGCCGACCAGGTGCTCGGCCCGATCAAGACGGCGCCGAGCGGCACGTTGCGGGTCAGCGCGCCGATGACTGTCACGTTGACGCGGCTTTCGGCTGCCATCCCCGCGTTTCTATCGCGCTATCCCGATTTGAAGCTCGATCTGCACCTTGACGACAGGCGCGTCGATATCGTGCGGGAGGGATTTGACCTTGCCATTCGCGGCAGCGACAATCTCGAGGATTCCAGCCTGGTCGCCAGAAAGCTTGCGGTCATGCCGCACGTGCTTTGCGCAGCTCCGTCCTATTTCGAGAAGTATGGCCGGCCCAAAATGCCTGCCGATTTGAAGGCGGCCAATTGCATCCGGTTCAGCCTCTCGGGGCATGCGGACATATGGGAATTCCGCAAGGACGGCCGCACCGAGCGGATCGCCATCGACGGACGATACTCGGTTTCTTCAAGCCTTGCCGTGCGCGATGCGTTGCGTGCCGGCTTCGGCGTCAGCCTGATCCCCTATCCCTATGTCGAGAGCGACCTGAAAGCAGGCCGGCTGCAATCGGCTCTGGATGACTGGGACAAGGTCGAAACCACGCTCTACGCGGTCTATCCGGCGCGGCAGCATCTCGCCCCGAAAATCCGCGTCTTCCTTGATTTCCTGATCGAGGAATTCAGTCGGGACAAAGAGAGGCCGTTCGGGCCTCTCCGGCGTGAAGGCTCGGCAAAGCGCGGTGTCGGCGAGGCGACGGATACGGAAAATCAAGCTGAGATATTGCCGTCGATTTCATCTCCTTGACACGCCTCCAAATCCGGACTTTGTGGAGCCATGCGGGACACGAAGCCGGATAAGGGAAAGACAGCGGCCGAAGCGTTCGCCGAACGCACGAGCGGTATCCGCCGGGCCGATGCGGCGCGCATACCGGGCTCGAGCGTGCATGCCTCGCTCGCCAACGAAATCGGGCTGAGGATCGTGCGCGGCGACTATCCGCCGGGAACCATCCTGCCCAACGAAGCCAAATGGTCGGAGACTTTCGACGTCAGCCGCTCGGCGGTGCGCGAGGCCATAAAAATGCTGATGGCCAAGAGCCTGCTGTCGTCACGTCCCAAAATCGGCAGCTGGGTCGAGCCGAAGGAGCGCTGGAACCTGCTCGATCGCGACGTGCTGGCCTGGTACGCGACCTCGCCGGACCGCGAGGTGTTCCTCAGGACCGTGCAGGAGTTCCGCCACATCATCGAGCCGGAGGCCAGCGCTTTTGCCGCCATGCGGCGCACCGACGAGCAGATGGCCGAGATCAGCCAGGCCTGCCGCGAGATGGGTGAGGCGACCAACCTGCAGGAGCGGACGCGCGCCGACACGCGTTTTCATCTCGCCATCCTGCGCGCCTCGGGCAACGATCTGCTGGTGCCGCTCGGCGTGCTGATCGAATCGGCATTCGATCATCTATTTGCTTATACCACGCGGGAACTCGACGATTTGCAGCATGCGCAGAGGCTGCATGAGGCAATCGAGAAGAGCATCCGCCTGCAGCGGCCGGACGCGGCGCGCAATGCGGTGCGCAAGCTGCTGGCCAATACCGACAGCGTCATCAAGTCCAGATAGCCGCCGCCACACATTCAAACAGTCGGATTGTGTCGGTGCGGCCGCCGATGGTGCGCGCTTGACCAATGTTTGCCGGCGAGGTTTCGGCACGAATGGTTCCCGTCAATCGATACGAAATGGGTCTGTTTGACGAACCGGCTGCCGATTAGCTTCCAGATGCGCAAGTCGCTTGGGTCGACCTTAACAACAAGCATAGGGGAAATCGGCATGAGCATGAAAAATGGGCTATCGAAAATTGGCTTCCACGTCAGCCGGGTTGTCGCCATTTCGGCGGTGGCCTTGCTGCCGGTCTTCGGCGCAGCGGCCATGGCGCAGGACAAGGATATCTCGATCTACTTTGTCGGCTGTGCCGCACCGACGGGCTTTCATGGCTATCTGGCACGCGGCGCCGAGGAGGCCGGCAAAAACCTCGGCGTGAAGGTCACCTATATTTTCCCGGATCAGCTTACCATTCCAAACCAGGTGCAGAAGATCGAGGAGGCGATCGCCGCCCAGGCCAACGGCATCGCCATCTGCGCCTTCGCCGAGGATTCGTCCTATGCCGATGTCGCCGCGCGCGCCAAGGAAGCCGGCATTGCCTTCGGCAGCGCCGCCGCGCCGCCGTCCGGCTCGCAAGTGCGCGATCCCAACGATTTCTTCCTGTTCCGCACCGGATCTGATGAAGCGGCGGCGGGCAAGTTGACGGCGCAGCGACTGGTCTCAATGGGCGTCAAGGGCCGCGTCGTGGTCGCCAATCAACAGCCGGGCGACGCGAGCTGCCAGCTTAGGGCGACGTCGCAGATCGATGAGCTCAAGAAGGCCGGCATCGAGGCCGACTTCCTCGAACTGACCATGGATCCGGGCCAGCAGGCGGAAGCGCTGTCAAATTACCTGCGCGTGCACCCCGATACGGCCGCGGCCACGAGCACATGCGACGTGATCGACGGTTTCCTCTCCGCCAAGGCAGATAGCGGCCGGGACGACCTGGTGCTCACCGGCTACGACATCGTCGCGCAATCGCTCGATGCGATAAAGGATGGCCGGCAGGCGTTCACCATCGACCAGCAGCAGTTCTGGCGCGGCTACATGCCTGTGCTGCTCCTGACCCACTACCTGAAATACGGCCTGATCGAAGGTAATTACTTCCTGACCGGTCCGACGGTCGTCGACAAGGACAATGTGGAGCGCGTCTCGGCATTGGTGAAGGAGGGCTATCGCTGATGCACGCCGCCCAAAAGTCCATCAGTGGTTTTTGGACGACAGCAAAAACCTAGCACGCGTCCAGGACGGGCGGCCAAGCCGCCCGTTCGCCATCTTCGTGGCCACTCTTGTATCGGGGTGACGGCATGAACGAACAGCCCGGGCCGAATGCGGCCAACAAGCCTTCCTCCCGTGTGGTCGCCGGCGAGGCGCTGAGACGGCTGATGCTGCGGCCGGAGGCGACGTCGATCGCGGCCGTCGTCATCCTGTTCCTGGTCTTCACCGCGCTCAGCCCGCAGCTTTTCCCCACCAGGCTGTCCTACATCAGCATCATGGCCGTCGCGGCCGAACTCGGTATCGTCAGCGTCGGCGTCACGCTGCTGATGATCGGCGGTCACTTCGACTTGTCGGTGGGCGCGGTGCTCGGACTCACCTCGTTCGTCTGCGTGGTGCTGATGCGCGACTTCGGCCTGCCACCGATCGTCGCCGCGCCGGTCGCGGTGGCCGTCGGAGCCGCGCTTGGCTGGGCGAACGGCATGATCGTGGTCAGGTTCCGCATCCATTCCTTTGTCGTGACGCTCGGCACCATGCTGATCTGGCGCGGCATACTGATCGCGCTGACCGGCGGCTTTCCGATGACGGTCGCCATTCCCCCCGGGTTCAAGGCCATAATGGCGGGTCCGCTGCTTGCCGGCTTTCGTATGTCGATGCTGTGGTTCCTGGCAATCGGGCTGGCAGGCACCTTCCTGCTGGCGCGCACCAGGTTCGGCAACTGGATCCAGGCACGTGGCCAGAACGAACAGGCGGCGCGCAATCTCGGCGTACCGGTGGACCGCGTCACCGTCGTCCTGTTCATGATCACATCCGCGCTGGCAGCCATCGCCGGCGTCATCCAGGTTGCCCGCTTTTCCTCCGTCGACGCATTGCGCGGCGAGGGCATCGAACTGCAGGCGGTAGCCGTTACCGTTATCGGCGGGACGCTGCTGGCCGGCGGCTACGGCAGCGTCATCGGCACCATTCTCGGAGCCGTCACCTTCGGCATGATCCAGGTCGGCCTGGTGCTGGCAGGCGCTCCCGGCCATTTCTTCCGCACGCTCACCGGCGTCATTGTCGTCGGCGCGGTCATCCTCAATACCTCGGTGGCGCGCCGCATCGCCAAATCCAGGCCGATGGGCGGCTTCAAGCGCGACAGCAGTGCTGCCGACGCGGCGATTGCCGGCAACGCCGCAACGGCGGAGATACGGCCCGCCGGCAGCCTGGCGAAGGAGAAGACGCGATGAGCGAGCCGTCTGGCCTGGATGCCCAGCGCGGGGCCCGGCTGCCGGCCGGCAGCGGCTCCGACGACCTGACCCTTCGCCGCCCTCCGGTCGAGCCGGTCGCTGCCGGCGCGGTGCCGGTGATCGAGGCTGTCAACCTGTCGAAAGGGTTCGGCGCCACCACCGCGCTGGTCGACGTGTCGCTAAGCGCCTATGCCGGACGCATCCTGGCGCTGCTCGGCGACAACGGCGCCGGCAAATCGACCTTGATCAAGATCCTGTCCGGCGTCTTCCCGCCGGACAGGGGAGAATTGCGCTTCAACGGCGAGAAGGTGGCTTTCGCCAACCCCGCTCAGGCGCGCGAACGCGGCATTGCCACGGTGTTCCAGGACCTTGCCGTCTGCGAATTGCTGTCGGTCACACGCAATGTCGTGCTCGGCCGCGAACCGCTGAAAGGTTTCGGGCCGTTCAAATGGCTCGATATGAAACGCGCCGACGACATGGCGCGCTCGGCGCTGCATCAGCTCGGGGTGCGCTGGGAACGCGGTCTCGACGAACGCGGCGTCAACATCTCCGGCGGCGAACGCCAGTCCCTGGCAATCGCAAGAGCCATGTTCTTCGGATCGTCGCTGCTTGTGCTGGATGAGCCTACGTCGGCTCTGGCCGTGCGTCAGGCAGGCCGGGTGCTCGAGCACATTCTCAGGGCACGCGAGCAGGGCCAGGCGGTCATCCTGATCACCCACAATTTCCGTCACGCGCTCTCGGTGGCCGACGATCTGGTGGTTCTGGCGCAGGGGCGCGTGGCGGGCCGGTTCCGGCGTGACGAGATCGAGCTCGACGAATTGACCGACCTCGTTGCCCGTGTCGGGTGAGATGACAATGCAGCAGTTCAGGAGCAGGAAATGACCGTAAAGACCGCAAGGAAGCGTGTCGTCATCCACGAGGACGACGTCGGCATGAGCCATGGCGCAAATGTCGCGTTTTTCGAACTGTCGAAGTTCGGCACATGCAGTTCCGGTTCGGTGATGGCGCCATGCCCGTGGTTCCCGGAAGCCGCTCAGATCGCCGTCGCCAATCCCGATTTCGACCTCGGCGTGCACTTGACGCTGACCAGCGAGCAGAAGCCGTATCGCTGGCGTCCGCTGACCAACCCGCCCAAATCGGCTGCGATGACTGACGAGTTCGGCTATTTCTGGCCGACCGTACCGCAGGCGCGCAAAGCCCATCCCGATGCGGTGGAAGCGGAACTGCGTGCGCAGATCGAATGCGCCATCGCTGCCGGCATCGACATCACCCATCTCGACGCTCACATGGGCACGGCGCAGATGCCGGAATTCATCGCCATCTATCGCAAGCTCGGCCGGGAATACCGGCTGCCGGCGCTGGTGGTGAAGGACCTGTCGGGCTACAACCCGGCGAGCTATGCCGGTGAGCTGGACATTGCCCGCTACGATGCCGAAATCGTAAAGGCGCAAGCGGCAGGCGAACCGGTGTTCGACATCGTTCTGGAAACGCCTTGGGCGCGCAAGACGGATGCGCAGACGGCCTACCACGCGATGTTTGCCAGAATCCCGGAGGGGTTGAGTTTCCTGTCGCTGCATTTCAACACGGTAGGCGATTTCGAGGCGATCAATCCTCCGGATGCCCATCTGCGGACCGAGGAATACGCGTTGTTCAAGACGGCGCGCGTCAAGGCGTGGATCAGCGAGTTCGACATCGAAGTGATCGGCATGCGCGGCATGCGTGATGAACTGCGCGCCGCCAAGATCTGAAAGCCGACGATCTTATGAGGCCAGATGCCGCCGGGTCAGCCCGATCAGCAGCGCCTGGTCGCGGGCAGCGTGTTCGGGTGGGTTGACGACGGCATCGCCATTGACGATCGCCGCCCAGAAGCCACGCATCTCCTCGACGAAGGCTTCGGCGTAACCGGCCCGCAAATCTTTCTTCGACAGCGTGTGACCGTCCGAGGTCGTCACCGTCAGCCGGGTCGGATGATGGTTGAGCCAGGGCGAGGGGAATTCGAGCTCGAGGCTGGCATCGTCGAAGAACAGCGTGATCCGCTCCTTGTAGTCGGCGAGCTTGGGCACGGTGAGATGCGTCATGGTCCACAGCGCCTGCCCGTCCAGCAACTTGACGGCGCCGTGGCCGCCGTCGCCATTGGCAAAGATCTGCGCGCCGACGACCTCGCCGTCCGGCACGCCGAGCGCATCGAGCAGACCATGGACGGCGTTGACATCGTGAATCAAGGCCGAGCTGTAAGCGCCGGTAAATCCACGGAAAGCGAGATCGGTCAGATGCACGCCGACGGCCTCTTCGACCTGGCGCTTCTGCTTTGCGGCGACAGTGGCGACCATGTCTTGTGGGATATCGGTACCGCGCCTGTAGGGCTGATGGGCAATGAACGGCCAGGCGTCGGGATCGTTTACCTCCACCGAGACCGCGCGCAGCGTGCTCGATGTTCCAGGCAGCGAAGCGAGCGCCAGCCGGTAATTCGGATCAAAGCGCTTCATATAGCCGACCTGAACGATTTTCCTGGCGGCATCGCGCGCGGCGATGATCCCGGCGATTTCCGCCAGCGGATAGCAGAGTGGTTTTTCGCAAAAGACGTGCAGGCCGCGCGCCAGCGCCGCCAGCACTTGTTCGTGATGCAGCGGGTCCGGCGAGCCGATCACCACCGCGTCGAGGTGTTGGTCGAAGAGCTGGTCGATTGTTTCGAAATTGGCAATGCCATGGGTGTCGGTGACGAACTGCCGCGAAATCCTCGAGGGATCGGCGACGCCGACCAGCTCGAACAATTCACCGAGGCGCAGCAGATTGGGGATGTGCTCGACCTGCGAGATCATGCCGGCGCCGACGACCCCGACGCGTATCCTGCTCATTGGATCATTCCCCGCAATGTCCGATTGTCAGCTCAAGGCGCCGCAGGCGGCCGGTTGCCGATCTGGGCGAGCAGGCCGGCAATCTCCGCCTCGACCGCTTTCAGATCCTCGCCGCCCGACATGATCGAGATGACCTCGTCGCGCGAGATTTCCGATTTGGCATAGGTGCCGCGATTGCGGCCGCGGTTGAGCAGGGTGAAGGTGTCGCCGACCGGATAGGCGTGGTGGATGTTGTGGCTGATGAAGATGACGGCCAAACCCCGCATGCGTGCTTCGATGATGAATTTCAGCACCATCGCCGCCTGGTGGACGCCGAGTGCGGAAGTCGGCTCGTCGAGGATCAGCACGCGCGCACCAAAATGCACGGCGCGGGCGATCGCCACCGACTGGCGCTCGCCGCCCGACAGCGTGCCGACGGCCTGCGTCGGATCGCGCACGTCAATGCCGATATCGGCCATCGCCTGCCTGGCGATGGTGTTGGCGCGCTCCTTGTCGATGCGCGAGAAGGGCAGGCTGCTTTTGGTCGGCTCGCGGCCGAGGAAGAAGTTGCGGGTGATCGACATTAGCGAGATCATGCCGAGGTCCTGGAACACCGTTGCCACGCCGAGCTCCTGCGCGTCGCGCGGGCTGCGGAAGGTGACCGGCTTGCCGTCGACCAGGATTTCGCCCTTGCTCGGCCGATAGACGCCGGACAGGACCTTGATCAGCGTCGACTTGCCGGCGCCGTTGTCGCCGAGCAGGCAGTGGACCTCGCCCGGATAGACCTTGATGTCGATGTCCTGGAGGGCGCGCACCGAGCCGAAATTAACGCTGACGCCGCGCAGTTCCATTGCCGGTTCGGTCATTTGGGCCGGTTCGGTCATTTGGGCCGGCTCGGTCATTTGCCACCTCCGCGGCCGAGCGCCTTCAGCCTGATGTAGTTGTTGACCAGCACGGCCATCAGGATGACGATGCCGAGGAAGACCTTGAACCAGTCGGTGTCGATGCCGGTGTAGAAGATGCCCATCTGCACCAGCCCGAAGATCAGCGCGCCGAACAGCACGCCATAGACGGTGCCGTAGCCGCCGGTGAGCAGCACGCCGCCGATGACGGCGGCGATGATCGCCTCGAATTCCTTGAGCAGGCCGCGCGTGGTGTCGGCGGAGCCCGCCTCCATCACCTGGATGGTGGCAAGCAGCGTCGCCGCGCAGGCGGTGTAGACGAACAGGCTGATCTTGACGCGATCGACCGGCACGCCGACGTTGCGGGCTGCTATCAGGTCGCCGCCGGTGGCGAAGATCCAGTTGCCGTATTTCGTCTGGGTGAGCACGTAGCCGGCCAGCGCCGTCAGGCCGAGCCACCAGACGATCGACATCGGAATGCCGGCGACGAACGGTATGCCGTCGCTGCGGGTGGCGATCCAGCCTTGCGCGCCCATCCAGTGGAATAGGCCGGTGAGCAGATGGCCGTTGAAAATGCCGGCCGTCGCCGGGTCCGGCGCGCCTTCGAGGATGTAGGGGATCTGCGTGCGGCCGGTGACGGCGCGGGTGATGCCGATCGACAGTCCGCGCAGGATATAGAGGGTGGCGAGCGTGACGATGAAGGAGGGCAGGCGCGTCTTCACCACGATCAGGCCGTTGAGATAGCCGGTGAGGATGGCAACGGCGAAGGCGCAGGCGATGCCGCCCCATAGCGGCAGGCCCCAGTACTTCACCGTCAGCCCGATGACGACACCGGCAAAGCCGACCATGGAGCCGACCGAAAGATCGAACTCGCCGGCGATGATGAGGAGTGCTGCCGCGGTGGCGACGATGCCGAGCTCCGCCGACAGCGTCAGGAAGGTCATCGATCCCTGCAGCGAATAGAGGTTTGCCGCGCCCGGCAGCAGCGCAAAGATGATGATCGTCGCAAGCAGCCCACCGGCGGCACCGGCTTCCGGCCGGCGCAGCCACTGGGTCAGCTTGCCGGTGCTGGCCAGCCGCTCGTCGGCGCCGGCGGCCCGCTTCGACGTCATGCCGAAGCGGTCGGTCGCCTTCAGTTCGCCCGGAGATATAGCCTTGTCTTCCACGACCGCCATTAGGCTCTCCAATCGCTCAATTCGCAATCTTCGAACGGATCGGGAGTGCGCTTGGCGCATTCTCCCGTTCCGTCGGAGCGCTTGCTTAGCGGATGCCCTCTTTGGCGAGCGCCAGGATCGCCTTGGCTTTTTCCGGCGAATCGATGAACAGCGGTCCGGTATAGGCGTTGTTCTGCGGCCAAAAGCCGTGCGTCGCTTGCTCGACCAGATAGATCACCGGCAGATAGCCCATCAGATATTGCTGGGCATCCATGCCGAAGCCCATTTCGCCGGCGACGACAGAGTCGAGGACCTCCGGGCTGATGTCGAATGTGTAGAGCTTGAGCTTGCCGAACAGTTCCTTGTCGCGGAACATCGGGATCAGCGGGTTGGCGGCGGTGGCGCCGAGCGCAAAGACGGCCTGCGTGTCGGGATGCGCCGACAGATAGGCTTCCGTGCGGCGCTGGATGTCTGCGGGATCGGGCGCCACGGCCAGAACCTCGGTGCCGCCGCCGGAGGGCTTCAGCCCGTCATTGAGGCCCTGGCAGCGCTGGTCGAGGCTGACATTGCCGACCTCGTGGTTGATGCAGACGACCTTGAGCGTGCCTTCCTTGGCCAGCCGCTCGCCGGCCTTCTTGCCGGAATCATATTCGGAAACGGTGCCGACATAGAGCGTCGTGCCGAGCTCGGCGCCTTCCTTTTCGCCGGAATCCAGAACCACCATGGGAATATTGGCGGCAAGCCCGGATTTGACCGATTTGCCGAGCGCATTGGCGTCGGCGATGGAGACGGCGATACCGTCCGGCTTGGTGGCGATGGCGGCGTCGAGAAGCCGGGCCTGCTCGACCACGTCGAAGACCTGCGGCGCGTAATATTCGACCTTGGCACCGGTAAGGGCGGCCGCGTCATCGACGCCGCGCTTGACCACCGACCAATAGGGATCGGACGCCGACCCATGCACTACGAAGGTGATGCGGACGTCCTTCGGATCCTTCAGGCCCGCGGCATGCGCGATACCCGTCACCAGGCCCGCCGAAACGAAGGCGCCCAATGCCACTTTCAGAAGAGTTTTCATCTTATTCTCCCATTTGTCGTTGCAGTTCCAATCCCTCTGGCGCCGTTTTCCGGCCGCGACGATCGGCTCACGTTGCGGATCGGGTGGCCGCTTTGCGGGCCTTTGCCGACGGCGATCGCTGTTCGTCCGCGGTGTTGCCGCGGGCTGTTGTTGATGATCGCCCGGCCGAGAGCGCTGCGCGAAGCTCCTCGCGCAACGGCTTCATGCCGATGACGTCGATCGGCTGTGCGGCGAGCCAGTCGCGAAAGCCCTGGTCGCGGAACAGCTCGTACTCTTCGGTGCGGATATAGGCGGAGCGCGGCTCGATCAGCTCGAGTTCACCGGGCGCGTTGCAATGCAGGCAAAAGAAGGTCAGGCCGTCGCGCACACCGTCGATGAGCGCTTTGTAAGCCGGCTCGATCGGCCTGGAGCGCGGCCGGCCCCAGGTCGTCTGGATGGCGGCGTCGAAAATGGCAAAGCCGCCGGCACGGGCCAGCGCCACGCCGCGCTGGAACGCCTCCTCGGTGACGCCGACCAGATTGTCGTTGGGGGAATAGGCGGACAGCGTCTTGGTCAGCAGCACCGGCAGCTGATATTCGAGCCCGAGCTTGATGTAGATGTTGCAGAATTCCGGCGACAATGCCGCTCCCATATGCGCGTCGAGGTGGGTGACGTCGATGCCGCCGCGATAGGCGGTGTCGATCTGGGCGCGAAGCTCGGCCTCGACCGCCTGCGGCACCGCCTTGCGGCGCGTGGTCGCCACATCCGGCCACAAGAAGCCGAACTCGTCGGTCAGGCCGGCCGCCCGCGACGGCGCGGTCAACGGCCGCCATTTGTAGTGCTGCTTCTCGCTGTTCAGCGTAAGGTGGACGCCGAGGTCGAGGCCAGGGTTGGCGGCGGCGCTTTCGGCCATTTCGAGGAACCACGGGCACGGCACCATCACCGCGCCGGAACTGCAGACACCCAGCCCGCTCAATTCGAGGAAGGCGCTGTTGGCGCCGTGGCACATGCCGACATCGTCCTCGTGGAGTACGATCCGTTTGCTGGAGCCGGCGGCGTTCACGAACGGCCGCCTTTCCGCCGGCACGCCGGTTTCCAGGGTCTTCCAAAGTGTGTCCCGTATTTCATGGAACCAACCGTTTGCCCAACTGGCCGGAATGGAACGCCGAAACCTGCCTTTCCGACAGGGCCACTTTGGCGAATTCGGATGGGTACGATTTGCCTGCCGGCTGAGACACTTAGCTGCCGATTTCCCCAATCACGGTTCAAAACCAGTCATAGGAACCGTCTTCCGGGCGCAGATGGCTTGGTCGAATAGCGGCGGAGTGGTTCTTTCAAACCGTGCCGACAAGCCTACAGCTGTCCACACCATCAAGCGACCACATTATCAAGTGACCCACATTATCAAGTGACTGGAGGCCTGTCATGTACACCGCCGGCGAAGAGGAAATCGAAGCCATTGCCAGGGTGATCCGCTCGGGCGCGCTGTTTCGTTACGGCAGGGACAGCGAATGCGACCGTTTCGAGGCCCGCTATGCGCAGCATCTTGGCGTCGAGCATTTCGCGCTGGCCGCCAGCGGCACCTATGGGCTCGCCGCCGGCCTGATCGGCCTCGGCATCGGCCCGGGGGACGAAGTACTGGTGCCCGCGCACACCTATATGGCGACCGCGACCGCGGTGCTGTCGGTCGGGGCCATTCCCGTCATCGTCGACATCGACGAGAGCCTGACCATCGATCCCATCGCCCTGCGCGATGCCATCGGGCCGCGCACCAGGGCGGTCATCCCGGTGCATATGTGGGGCGCGGCCTGCAACATGAATGCGATCATGGACATTGCTGCCAAGCGCGGCTTGCTGGTGCTGGAGGATGTCTGCCAAGGCATCGGCGGCGGCTATGAGGGCCGCAAGCTCGGCTCGATCGGCCATGCCGGCGCCTATTCCTTCAACTACTTCAAGAACATGACCTCGGGCGAGGGCGGCGGTATCGCCACCAGCGACCCGAAAGTGGCGGAACGGGCGCGCTGCGCCATCGACCCTTGCCATTTCTACTGGCAGGGCAGAAGCGACAGCATCAAACCCTTCGCCGGCATCGGCGCGCGTGCTTCCGAACTGATGGGGGCGATGCTCAACGTCCAACTCGACCGGCTGGACGGCATCATCGAGGCGATGCGAGCCGAGAAGAAGACGGTGCTGGCCGGTACCCACCACCTTAGCAATCTTGGGCTGACGCCGTCGCCGATGAACAGCGCGGACGACGATTGTGCCGCACAGGTGATGTACCTGCTGCCGAGCGAGCAGGCGGCGCAGACTTTTTCGAAGACCATTCCGAGCGTCGTTGCCGGCAAGACCGGCCGTCACAATTTCACCCAGTGGGACCAGGTGCTGATGCATGAAGGGGCGCATCACCCGGCGCTCAATCCTTACGCACTGCCCGAGAACCAGGGCCTGCGGCTGGATTATTCCGGCGACCTCGGCAAGCGCTCGCTCGACATCCTCAACCGCACCGTGATGGTCGCCATGAACCCGGCGCACAGCGATACCGACATTCAGGACATGATCCACAACATCGATGCGGCGGCGCGCGTGGCGCTGGAGAATGCTTCGCTCGATGATATCGAATTGCGCAAGGCGGCACCGGTTGACCTGCAGAAGTTCGACAGTGTGAACTAGACCAGATCCGGCGCGGTTTGCTACCCTGCGGTCGAGTTCCTTGTCCGGTGGCCGGCCGAGGATTCCGGCCGGCATAACCGGCCGCCAAAAAATCCGCGGGCCCGTGTCGGATAGGCCGGGCTCCGCTCGTCCTAGGGGGCATCGATCACCAACACGGAGGATTAACGATATGCCCGGCACCGTACGGCTGCACCGCGTTCTGACAACCAGCCCGGAGAAAGTCTACCGCGCGTTCCTCGAAGCGGATGCACTTGCGAAATGGCTTCCGCCGAACGGCTTCACCTGCACGGTTCATCACTTCGAGGCGAAAGTCGGCGGTGCGTTCAAAATGTCCTTCCGCAACTTCACCACCGGCGACAGCCACTCGTTCGGCGGCGAATATGTCGAGCTCGTGCCCAATGAGCGACTGCGTTACACCGACCGGTTCGACGACCCCAACCTGGCCGGCGAGATCGAGGTGACCGTGACATTGAAGAAAGTGTCGGTCGGCACCGAAGTGAATATCACGCAGGCAGGTATCCCAGACGCCATCCCGGTTGAGGCCTGCTATCTCGGCTGGCAGGAGTCGCTGCGAAATCTGGCGAAGCTCGTTGAACCCGAGATCAACCAGTAAGATAAAGCGCTGCCCTGGCGGGTTGGCGTCGCTAACCGGAAACCCAGGGATGACGCCGGTCTTCCCACCCAACATGCGCTGGCGCCGGAAAGGCCGGATCGGCGAAGCAGCCGACTGCGACGGCGATCCATTCAGGCTTTTGCTCGGCTCCCAGAAGACGCTCGAGCCGCAGCCCGGGCAGAAATGGAAAGTGACGTGGTGGCCGCTCCGAGCTGACCGCCTGTAGGTCCTGGCGTCGCCTCTGACTTCTACCTTGTCGCGCGCAAAGAAGGCGGCGACGCCGTATGTGCTGCCGGTCCGTTTCTGGCAGTCGAGGCAGTGGCACTGTGCGACCAGCTGTGGCTCTCCGTTACAGGAGATCCTCAGTTGCCCGCAGGCACAGGATGCGGTTCTCATGGCAATCCTCATGGTTCAGATGAATGCGTTGCCCGCCTATACCGGCGGTGGGCATGCTTCTGGTTTTCGGGGAGGTTCGGCCTTGGGAAGCGCGCTTTGCGCGGACGCCGAAAAACAAGGACCGGCGTCCCATATTCCTAATCACTGCGGACGACCGATTCAACCCGCGGTGAACGAGATGGAGAGCCGGCTCTAGCTTCTATCCAATCTTAGGAACGCGGCGCGCAGCGCCAGCACGGCGCGCAGGATCTGACGTTCGTCCATTGCAGCGTAGCCGAGCAGCAGGCCGTGCTCGGGTTCAGTAGAGTGGTAGTTGATGGAGATGCCCTGAACGTCGAGCCCCTCCTTGAGGGCGGCGGCGACCACGTCGCTGTCCTTATAGGGCCTGACGAAGCTCGCCAGCAGCTGCATGCCGGAATCGTTTTCCGTCACGGTCAGCCATTCGGCCAGGTGCTCCTGGCACAGCTTGACGAAGTTCGCCTGCCGGCGCGCGTAGAGCCGGCGCATGCGCTTGAGGTGCGTGGCGAAATAGCCCTGCATGATGAAGTCGTTGACCGTTGCCTGCAGGATCAGCGGCGCGAACTGGCCGGTGATGCTCACCGCCCGGTCGAACGGAACCGACAATTCGCGCGGCACGATCAGATAGCCGATGCGCAGCGCCGGGATAAGCGTCTTGCCGAAGCTGCCGATATAGACGACGCGGTCGGCATGGTCGAGCCCGCGTAGCGCCGGCACCGGCCGGCCGCGGAACCGATATTCGCCGTCATAGTCATCCTCGACGATCCAGGCGCCGTTGCGTTCCGCGATGTCGAGCAACTGCAATCGCTCCTCGATACGCATGATTGTGCCGAACGGCCATTGGCAGGATGGCGTCACATAGATCAGCCGCGGCGGCGGCAGCTCCGGATCGGCAAGATGCCAGCCGCGCCGGTCGACCTTCAACGGTGCCAGCTTGGCGCCGCTGGCGAGAAAGGCGCTTTTGGCGCCGAGATAGCCGGGCTCTTCCATCCAGACATGGTCGCCTTCGTCCATCAGCACGCGCGAGACCAGATCAAGCGCTGCCTGCGCACCGGTGACGATGATCACCTGGTCGGCGGTGCAACTGATGCCGCGCGACAGGCCGATGGTCGAGGCAATGGCCTGGCGCAGGCCGGGGTGACCGGCAAAGGAGAGATAACCAAGCAGACTATCGTCGCGGCTGCGTGCATTGCGCACCAGAAGGCTTGACCAGATGGTGAACGGAAACGATGCCGTTTCAGGCACGCCGGGATGGAAATTGATGACACCGGCATTGCGTGGCGGTTGCGGGCCGTTGACGATGGTCTGGCCACGCCGCGACAGCTTTTGCGGCGCCGCCAGTCCGGCGCGCAGGGAAGCCATTGGGCGGTTCTGCTGGATCGGCGCCACCCAGGTGCCCGATCCGGCACGCGCCTCGATAAAACCTTCGGCAAGGAGCTGGTCATAGGCGGCGATGACGGTGTTGCGCCCGACCTTCAGATCTTCGGCCAGCGAGCGCGTCGACGGCAGCAGAGTGTTCTGCGGGATCTGGCCGTCAAGGATGAAGCGTCGCAAGGCGCCGTAGATCTGCCGATGCATCGGTTCTTCCGAGGCGCGGTCGACCGACATGATGTCGAGGGAGAGGCGCATGTGGTCGGGCAAGGCACTATCCCCCGACGAACCGGGCGGCGCGGGCGATCTTTCCCTCGTTGAGCCGGCAGACGGTGTCGAGCACCAGCCGCCTGGTTTCGGGACGGATCTCGCGGCTGTTCTTCAGCGCGCGATGCACGGTGGCGGCGCCAAGTTCCGCCTTCTCGGCAATCTCGCGGATGGTGCAAAGCCGTTCTATGCCAAGCGCAGCTTCGAAAGCCATGTCGCTCCTCCTCGGTTGCATCAAGGCACGGCTTCCGGCCGGCCTCAAGCTTGAAAGTCGGGGCTTGAAATCCAGAGCCGGGTTTCTGCGATCCGCACCGCGCAGGGAGCAAGGCGGCGCGGATCGCCGGGCGCTTTCGCGTCGCTAACCCCATCGAGGCGCGCGCCCATCGTGTCCCCCGGCTCGCAAATGCGGGCCGGTCAGTTTGCCTGCCGCGTCGCCATTTCGAAGCCGGCCTCGCGGGCGGTGGCGAGCAGCGAGAAATAGCCCTTGCTGGCATAGGTTAGCGGATGCGCCTTGGCCGGATCCTGCTCGGCTTCGACAACGAGCCAGCCTTCATAGCCGCGCGCGGCGAGGGGTTTCAGCAATGACAGGAAATCGACCGAGCCGTCGCCGGGCACGGTAAAAATGCCTTCCATTACCGCCGCCATGAAGCTCATGTCCTCGCGGCGTGCCCGTTCCAGCACAGCCCTGCGAACGTCCTTGCAATGGAAATGCACGATACGGTCGAGATGCCGTTGCAGCAGCGATTGCGGGTCGCCGCCCGAAAACAGGCAGTGGCCGGTATCGAACAACAGGCCGACGCTTCGGCCCGTCGCCGCCATCAGCCTGTCGACTTCATCGTCCGTTTCGATGATGGTGCCCATGTGGTGGTGGAAGGCCATGCCGACCCCGAATGCGGCCATGCGGTCGCCGAGGGCGGTCAGTTTCTCGCCATAGGACGGCCAGTCGCCGTCGGCGAGGCGCGGACGCTCGGAGATCGGTGCGAAAATGCCGTCATGGCGACCGCGCGAGGTGTCGGCGTAGACGACGATCCTGGCGCCAAGGTCGCGCAACAGCTGAAGATGTGGGGTGATCGCCGCGAATTCCTCGTCGACCGTGCGGTCGAGAATGCGGCCATCATACCAGCCGGAGACGAGTTCCAGGCCATAGGAAGACAGGAGCGGCCCAAGCACTTCAGCCTGGCGCGGAAATTTGCCGCCGAGTTCGGTGCCGCGGTAGCCGGCCAGCGCGGTTTCCGACAGGCAGGTGTCCAAGGACGTATCCCCGCCAAGCGCCGGAACGTCGTCATTGCTCCAGGTGATGGGATTGATACCGATCTTGATCGTCATGACGCCAGGCTTTTGCGGGCTTGGGAATACAAGCCGAGCCTGCAGACTGGCGACAAAGAGGCCCTGTCACTAGGTCCAGTTCAGCCGAATCTGGCAGAACCAATTAATGGAGACCGACCCTAATCTTCTTTTGGGCGGCCAAAAAGGGCGCGCAGTTCGTCCTTTGCGTCCTCCAGCACTTTCTTCTGCGCCGCCGGCAGGTTCTTGCCGGCGCGGTTGATGTAGAAATTGAGCATCGACATGGCGGATTGAAACGGCCCTGCCTTGCGTCGGTCGCTGTGCTCGGCCGATCGCTTCAAAGAGGCGGCGATCTTCTTGGGATCGTGGGATTCGAAGATGTGTTCCTCGAGGTCCAGCGCGTCGCTGTGCCCGGTGACGTCGGCGGACCATTTCCGTTGCGCGGTCATGGCAAACTCCTTCCACTAGGTCGTTGCCGGAAAACGCCTTATGGCGCACCCCTGTTCCACTTCGGCCCGAATCCCTGGAGCCACGGATTTGCCTGTCGTGGCGCTGCTCGGCGATGCGAATGCGCCGATAGTGGTCAGAACCGCCGATTCAAGAACTGCGGACAGGAAACGCTCTTGACCCCAATCGTCTCAAGCCAGGCAGGAAGTTCCGGCATCGACAGTGCCTATGCCTGGATACGGCTGGGCATCTCGATGCTGCTGGCAACGATCGGCGGGGTCGGCATGTGGGCGGTGGTCGTGGTGCTGCCTGCCGTGCAGGCAGAATTCGGCGTCGACCGCGCCGCTGCCTCGATGCCCTACACCGCGACCATGGTCGGCTTTGCCGCCGGCAATGTGCTGTTCGGCCGCGCCATCGACCGCATGGGGTATTGGATCCCGGCGCTGATTGCCGCGATTACACTTGGCGCCGGCTTCCTGCTGGCGTCGCTGACCAGTTCGATCCTGCAGTTCACCCTCGTCCAGGGCCTGTTGATCGGCGTTGGCTCGTCGGCGATCTTCGGGCCGCTGATCGCCGACATCTCGCACTGGTTCAACCGGCGCCGCGGCGTCGCGGTGACTGCTGCCGCATCCGGCAACTATCTCGCCGGAGCGATCTGGCCGACGGCGATGCCCTATGTCATGCAGGCGCAAGGCTGGCGCTTCACCTATGCCGCGATCGGCGCCGTCTGCCTGGTCACCATGGTGCCGCTGATCCTGCTGCTCCGGCGCGGCGCACCGCCCCAGGCGGCTCCGGGATCGCCGGGCAGCCGCGTGGTGCAGCCGATCTCCCTGTCGCCGGCGGCCTTGCAGGCGCTGCTCATCGTGGCCGGGCTCGGCTGCTGCGTGGCGATGTCGATGCCGCAAGTCCATATCGTCGCCTATTGCATGGATCTCGGCTACGGCGTGGCGCATGGCGCCGATATGCTGTCGATCATGCTGGCGGCGGGCGTCGTCAGCCGGCTAGGCTCGGGCTTCCTTGCCGATCGCATCGGCGGCGTGAAAACCCTGCTGATCGGCTCGGTGCTGCAATGCCTGTCGCTGTTGTTCTATATCCCGTTCGACGGGCTTGCCTCGCTCTATGTCGTCTCGCTGGTCTTCGGCCTGTCGCAGGGCGGCATCGTGCCCTGTTATGCGATCATCGTGCGCGAATATATGCCAGCCAAGGAGGCTGGCCAGCGCGTCGGCATCGTCATGATGGCGACCATCTTCGGCATGGCGATCGGCGGCTGGATGTCGGGCTGGATTTACGATCTGACCGGCTCCTATGCCGCCGCGTTCCTCAACGGCATTGCCTGGAACCTTCTGAATATTTTGGCCATGGTGCTGCTGCTGTGGAAGGCCCGGCGCAGCGCTGCTGTGGCGGCCTGAAGCACAGCGGTACGGATACAGTCTCTCCGCCGTCGCTTGACAATAGCCGAAGGCTGCGCGACGCCAGCAAGGTGTGGCAACGGGCCAGGTTGGCAAGGCAGCAGTGGCAAAGACCCTGAACATCGTCTCACGGTCGCGTCTGGGCGGTTGCCCGGCCTCGGGACCAGTATGGTGATCAAGCCGCGCACGCGCCGCGGCGGCGGCCGCCCGACCATCGCCGATGTCGCCCGCAAGGCCGGCGTCGGCGCCATTACCGTATCGCGCGCCCTGCGTGAGCCGGGGCGTGTCTCGGAAGATCTGCGCCGCCAGATCGAGTCGGCCGTGAACGAGCTCGGCTATGTGCCCGACCCGAATGCGCGGGCGCTGGCTTCGGCGCGCGCCGAGGTCTTTGGCGTTCTGGTGCCGTCGCTTACCAACAACGTCTTTGCCGAAGTGGTGCGCGGCATCTACGACAGCCTGTCGGATGGCCCTTTCCGGATCCAGCTCGGCAACACCCACTATTCCGGCCTCGAGGAAGAGCGGCTGCTGCAGGTGTTTGGCCCGCAACGCCCGGCGGCGCTGATCGTGGCCGGCATCGACCAGACGCCGGCCTCGCGAAAACTGCTGGAAACGGCGGGCTGTCCGGTGGTGCAGGTGATGGAGACCGGGCCCGATCCGGTCGACATGATGGTTGGTTTCTCGCATTTCGAGGGCGGCAAGGCGGCTGCGGAACATCTGATCGAGGCAGGCTATCGCCGGATAGGCTTCATCGGCGCGCGCATGGATCCGCGTTCGCAGCGGCGCTTGGCGGGCTATCGTACGGCGATGGAGGCGGCCGGCCTGTTCGATGCGCGGCTTACCACCACGACGCCGGTGCCCTCCAGCGTCACCCTCGGCCGCGAATTGTTCCGCGACGCGCTGGCCAAGGTGCCGAGCCTCGACGGCGTGTTCTGTAACAATGACGATATCGCCCTTGGCGTGCTGTTCGAATGCCACCGCGCTTCGATCGCCGTGCCGAAGACGATCGGCATCGTCGGCTTCAACGATCTCGACATGATGGAGGTGGCGTTTCCGTCGGTCACCAGCGTTCGGACGTATCGCTACGAGATCGGCCGGCGGGCGGTCGCCATGGCGCTTGCGGCGATCGAAGGCAACAGGCCGGAACAGCGGGTCGTCGACCTCGGCTTCGAACTCAAGCGGCGTGAAAGCACGGCGCGCTGAAGCGAGCCTCGATGCAATGGCGCTTTACACTACGTCATGGTAGCGCTACCAGTTATCGCCGGGCGGTACTTCGCCCGACCATGGGAGGCTGTTTATTATACATAAGCGACAGCTCATGCTTGTTTATTATGTATAATATGATAGTTTTTGCGGGACTAGCCGGGCAACAAAGGAGGGGATCGGGCGGCATTCGGCCACCTGAACGCGCGACGGGTACGGCGGGAGGTGCCGGGCCGGAAACGCGCAAATTCATCGGCGTAACAACAAACAAAACTGCAACTGGGAGGAATATCGATGATCAAGTCACTTGTTGGCGGTATCGTTGCCGCCACTGCTTTCGTCATGCTGAGCTCGTCGGCGATCGCCGATCCTGAAATCGTCAAGGGGCCATCGGCCGAGCCTGACTGCTTCGCGCCCTGGTCGGCCGATACGCAGTTCTTCAAGTTCCCCAAGAAAGACGGCCCGTACCGCATCGCTCTGGCCAACGGCTATATCGCCAACACATGGCGCATCCAGATGGTGCAGACGGCAAAGGCCTATGCAGCGCAGCCGGACGTCGCGGCCAAGCTCAAGGAATTCAAGGTGGTCTCGACCGGCGAAGACGTGCCGGCGCAGATTTCGGCGATCAACAATTTCATCGATTCCGGCTATGACGCGATTGTCGTCAACGCCCAGAACCCGACCGCATTCGGTCCTGTCATCAAACGGGCCAAGGAAGCCGGCGTGGTGCTGGTCGCCTTCGACAACATCCTCGACACCAAGGATGCCATCAACGTCAATGTCGACCAGAAAGGCCTTGGCGAATTGTGGGGCAACTGGCTGGTCAAGCACGTGCCGAACGGCGGCAAGGTGCTGGAAGTGCGCGGCGTAGCCGGCACGTCCGTCGATACCGACCGCCATAACGGCATCCACGAGGTTCTCGACGCCTCCGGCAAGAAATGGGATGTCACCGAGGTCGTCGGCAAGTGGGATGACGGCGTTGCGCAAAAGGCTACGGCCGATGCCATCGCCACCAACGGCCCCTTCGACGGCATTACCGGACAGGGAGGCGATACCGGCATCGTGCAGGCGATGATCGATGCCAAGCATCCGTTCGTGCCGTTCGGCGGCGAGACGGAGAACGGCTTCCGCAAATTCTGCGCCAAGTTCGCCGCTGACGGCCTGAAATGCTCGTCGGCCGGCACCGGCCCGGCGCAGGTCGCGGTTGCCATCAAGACGGCGATTGCAGCACTTGAAGGCCAGGTCGTGCCGCAAGCGGTCAAGCTGCCGCTGGCGATCGTCGAGGATCCGAACTTCAAGGCAGGCCAGGACTACTTCCCCGACCAATCCGACAATTTCTTCGTCGGCAATTCCTTCCCGACCTGCGGCATCAATTTCACGGCGCAGGAAATCATGGGCCAGAGCAAGGAAAACCAGTAAACTCCGACAGCCCGACGCCGCGGGAGATCCCGCGGCGTCGGCGCTCGACATCCTGATTGCCAAGCGCCTGGGGAGGGCCGATGGACGGTGCGGTTCCGCTCTTCCGCATGGAAGGCATATCCAAGCGCTATGGCGGCGTGCGCGCGCTGGAGAAGGCCGAACTGTCGGTCACTCCGGGCAGCATCCACGCCATTCTCGGCGAGAACGGCGCCGGCAAATCGACGCTGATCAAGGTCATGGCGGGGGTCGTTGCGCCCGACGA
The DNA here is from genome assembly GCF_040318315.1 of Mesorhizobium sp. M1227. Taxonomy (NCBI): domain Bacteria; kingdom Pseudomonadati; phylum Pseudomonadota; class Alphaproteobacteria; order Hyphomicrobiales; family Phyllobacteriaceae; genus Mesorhizobium; species Mesorhizobium sp. M1227. The sequence goes on along the minus strand of NZ_JAMYLZ010000029.1, from coordinate 49,371 downwards.
GGGCCGCATGATGCTGGACGGAAACGAAGTGAGCTTCGCTTCGCCGGCCGCTGCCAACCAGGCCGGCATCGTCTGCATCTTCCAGGAACTGTCGCTCGTCCCCGAACTCAGCGTTGCCGACAACATCGTCATTTCCGATCCGCCGAAGCGTTTCGGCATGATCGATCGCAAGGCGCAGCGCCGCATCGCCGAAGAAGCCCTCGCTCGCGCCGGCGCTTCCGATATCCATCCGCTGGCGCTGGTCAAGGATCTTCCTCTTTCAAGAAGGCAGATGGTCGAGATCGCCAAGGCACTGGCGCGCAAGCCACGCATCCTGATCCTCGACGAGGCGACCTCGGCGCTGACCGCGGCCGACGTCGCCAGAGTTTTCGCCGTGTTGAAGCGGCTGCGTTCGGAAGGGCTGGCGCTGCTCTATATATCGCACCGCATGAACGAGATCGCCGAGCTGGCCGACCAATGCACGGTGTTCCGCAATGGCCGCAATGTCGCCAGCTACGAGGCCGGTACAAAAAGCGACAACGAGGTCGTCGAACTGATGATCGGGCGCGAATACAGCCACATCTTTCCGCCCAAGCCCGCGCGGGCGGCTGCCGCAGCCACGCCGGTTCTGGAGGCGCGCAGCCTGTCCTGGACGGATCGGCTGCACGATGTCTCGCTATCGGTCGGGGCGGGCGAGGTGGTCGGGCTTGGCGGCCTCGACGGCCAGGGCCAGCGCGAATTGCTGCTCGCCTTCTTCGGTGTGCTGCGTGGCCTGTCGGGCCAGATCCTGATCGACGGCAGGCCGGTGGCGATCGCCAGCCCGGCCGCGGCGCGCGATGACCGGATCGGCATGGCGCTGATCCCGGAGGACCGCAAGACCGAAGGGCTGATGCTGCCGATGACGGTGCGCGAAAACCTCTCATTCGCTGCCCTCGACCGGCTGTCCAGGGCCGGCATCATCGATCGCGCCGCCGAGCAGCGGCTGATCGACGATATGGTGGGTCTCCTGGCGATCAAGACCGCCGGCCTCGACATTCCGGTCGGCGCGCTGTCCGGTGGCAACCAGCAGAAGGTCGTCATCGCCAAATGGCTGATGCGGCAGCCGCGCATCATCCTGCTCAACGATCCGACGCGCGGCATCGACGTCGGCACCAAGCAGGAGCTTTACCAGTTGATGCGCAAGCTTGCCGACCAGGGTGCGGCGATCCTCTTCTATTCGACCGACTATGACGAGCTGATCGGCTGCTGCGACCGCGTGCTGGTGCTCTATGACGGCGCCGTCAAGCGTGAACTGGTCGGCGCCGAAATCACCGAGCGGGCCTTGATCGCCAGCGCGCTCAACATTCACGAAGAGATGCCAAGGCAAGGAGCGGACGCGTGAAGGATTGGCGCTACTGGCTTGCTGAACAGCGCGGAACGCTGCTGGCGTTCGGCATCTTCGTCGTCATGTTCGTCATCTACACCTCGAACCATCCGGCGGGCTTCACCGCCAACGTCGTACAAACGGCCTCGAACAAGGGCGTGCTGCTCGCCTTCGTCGCCATGGCGCAAACGCTGGTGGTGATCACCGCCGGCATCGATCTTTCGGTCGGGATGATCTTCACCCTGACCAACTGCCTGGCGTCGTGGCTGGTCGTCGGCACCGGCATCGAGACGGCTGTCGGCGTCATCGCCGTGCTCGGCACCGGCCTGCTGTGCGGGGCAATCAATGGCGCCATCGTCATCTATGGACGCCTGCAGCCGATTGTCGCCACTATCGCCACCGGTGCGGTCTATTTCGGCATTGCGCTGCTGCTTCGGCCGTTTCCGGGCGGCTCGGTCAATGAAGGGCTCGCCGATGCGCTGACCGGGCGCCTGTTTGGTATCGTGCCGGCGAGCCTGGTGGCGCTGCTGGCGGTCGTGCTTGTCGTCTGGGTGCCGTTCAGCCGGTCGGTGCTCGGCCGCGCCGCCTATGCGGCCGGCTCCTCGGAGATGGCGGCCTACATGTCCGGCGTGCCGATCCGGCGTGGAAAGTTCGCCGCCTATGCGCTTGCCGGTCTGCTTGCCGCGATCGGCGGGCTGTTCCTGACGTTCTTCACCTATACCGGTGATGCGGCCTATGCCAGCGGCAACGCCTATACGCTGTTTTCGATTGCCGCGGTCGTGCTTGGCGGCGTGTCGCTGTTCGGCGGCAAGGGCAGCGCCATCGGCGCGATCTTCGGCGCGCTTGCCTTCCGCACCATCGGCGACCTGCTGTTCGTCTTCGATTTCGATCCGCTCTGGCAGCCCCTGTTCCAGGGCGTCATTCTGCTGATCGCGGTCAGCCTCGGCGCCTTCGCCCTGTTTCGGGTCCGCAACCGGCTGGAGTGGTTCCTGTGAGCGAAACGACTGTGAGTGGTCTCGCCGGCCGCATGCCGAAATTCCTCCGCCGCGCCGACCCGGCGGTGCTGACGGCATTCGCCTGTATCGTGCTACTGCTGTTCCTCGGCAGCCTCTATTCGCGCAGCTTCCTGTCGCCTGAATACCTTTTGCAGCAGCTCAAGGTGGCGTCGTTTCTCGGCGTCATCGCCACCGGCATGATGCTGGTCATCCTGCTCGGCCAGATCGACCTGTCGGTGCCCTGGTCGGTGGCGGCCGGCGCGATGATGGCCTGTGCCGCGGCCGCATACGGCCCGGTCGGCGTGGCGCTTGCCATTCCGTTCGGCATCTTCTGCGGTGTTCTGATCGGCATCGTCAACGGCATCGGCGTCGCCTATCTGCGCATTCCCTCGATGATCATCACGCTTGCCACCAACGCCGTCGCGCAGGGGCTGATGGTGGTCTACACGGGCGGTTTCTCGCCGCAGGATTCGGCGACCGGTGCGATGCGCTATCTGGCGACCGGCTTTGCCGTTCCTGCCGTGCCTAACGCCGTCCTCATCTGGGCGCTGATCGGCGCCGCAATGGTGTTCGTGCTGACCCGCACCGGCTTCGGCCGCACCGTCTATGGCATTGGCAATCGCGAGCGCGCAGCCTATCTTTCCGGCATCGATACAAGGCGCGTAGTGATGATCGCCTTTGCGGTTTCGGGCGGGCTCTCCGCCTTCGGCGGCGTGCTGTTGGCCGGCTATGCCTCCAAGGCGGCACAGTCGATGGGCGATGCCTATCTGCTGCCGTCGATCGCCGCGGTGGTGCTCGGCGGCACCTCGATCCTCGGTGGGCGCGGCTCCTATCTCGGCACAGTCGCCGGGGTAATCCTGATCACGCTTCTGCAGTCCATTCTCTCTGTCATGCAGATGCCGGAGGCGGGACGGCAGATCATCTACGGCGTCGTCATCGTCGCCATGCTGCTGCTCTATGGCCGCGCGCCGGCAAGCCGCTGACCTGCATGACCGGTAAAGACGTGGCATATAAGCCGGCGAGCACTGTTCGAACGGTACCCGCCATCGTGGTGATGGGCGTTGCCGGTTGCGGCAAGTCGGTTGTCGGCGAAGCGCTTGCAGCGGCATTGGGCGCCGTCTTTATCGAAGGCGACAGGCTGCATCCGCCCGAAAACGTCGCACGCATGGCGAGCGGCCAGCCGCTCACCGACGCGCTGCGCGAAGGCTGGCTCGACGCGATCGGCCAGCGGATGGCCGCGTCGGTCGCAAGCGGGCAAGGTGTGGTCGCCGCCTGCTCAGCGCTGAAACGCAGCTACCGCGATCGCCTGCGCGGCTTTTGCGCGGATATCGTTTTCGTTTACCTGGAGATCGACCCGGCAACAGCAAAACAGCGCGTCGGCAATCGCAAGGGTCATTTCATGCCGGCGAGCCTGGTCGACAGCCAGTTCGCCACGCTCGAGGCGCCAGCGGCGGACGAGGCGGCAATGACCCTGGATGGCACGCGTCCGGTCGCCGACACCGTCGCGACCGCCTTGAGCCTGCTCGCGCGCTAGATTTGCGACGTCAGTTCGACTGGGAAATCGTCATTGTCGGCGTCGCGCATGGCCGCGAGGCTGCGGTTGTCCAGCACCTCGGCGATCGCCTGCCGGACCTCCAGCATCATGTGCCGGACCTGGCAGGTCGCCTCGTCGCAATCCTCGCAGCGCTGGTATTGCGTGCGGCTGGCGCAGGGGATCGGCGCCAGCGGCCCGTCGAGGACACGCACGACATGGCCGATCTTGATCTCGGAAGCCGGCCGGGCAAGGCGGTAACCGCCTTCCTTGCCCTTGCGGCTCTGGACGAAGCCGGCGTTACGCAACTCGCCCAGGATGGCATCCAGGAATTTCTTGGGGATGTTATTGGCGACCGCAATGTCGTTGACGAATGCGAGCTGGCCGACCGGCAGGCCCGACAGATGCACGAGGGCCTTGAGGCCGTATTTGCCTTTTTTGGTAAGCATGCCCCGAGTCAACCCATGAAGCCCCAACCACCTGCGTCTGGCGGCTGTTTGTGTGCAAATCATGACGGTTTGATCAGGCGAAGCCGTTCGCGAAAACAAGCCGTCCGTTCTCACGGTAGGCACAGACGCGTTGATTCTTCGTAACGTTTTGGACGGAATGCGCCCGGAAAGTGCCAGAAATCACCTTTCGCGGCGCGAAAGCAAAGAAGCCGGCAAAGCCGGCTTCTGTCAAAATTGGAACATCGCCTCAGCGGCTGCCATAAGTCTGGTCGAGCAGGCCGCCCGCTGCAAAGTGCTCGGCCTGGACCTTGGCCCAGCCGCCGAAGACCTCCTCCACCGTCAGCAGGCGGACATCGGGAAACTCAGCCTTATATTTGGCAGCGACCGCCGCGTCCCGGGCCCGCAGGCCGTTGCGGGCGGCGATGTCCTGGCCCTCCGGTGTATAGAGGAAGTCGAGATAGGTCTTGGCGAGATCGCGCGTGCCATGCTCGTCTGCAACCGTGTCGACGATCGCCACCGGAAATTCCGCCAACAGGCTGACCGAAGGCGTTACCTGCTCGAACTTGTCCTCGCCATACTCCTTGCGGACGCCGCGCGTTTCCGACTCGAAGGTGATGAGTACGTCGCCGATTTCGCGCTGCACGAAAGTGGTGGTCGCGGCGCGCCCGCCGCTGTCGAACACCGGCACGTTGTTGAACAGCTTTGTCACGAACTCCTTCACCTTGGCATCGTCGCCCTTGAAGGCTTCCTTGGCGTAGGCGGTGGCCGCGAGATAGGTGTAGCGCGCATTGCCCGATGTTTTCGGATTAGGGAAGATCACCTGGACGTCGTCGCGCACGAGATCGTTCCAATCCTTGATGTGCTTCGGATTGCCGGCGCGCACCAGGAAGGAGGGCAGCGAATAGAAAGGCGAGGCGTTGTCGGGAAAGTCCTTCTGCCAGTCGGCGGAGATGAGGCCCTTCTTGACCAGGAAGTCGATGTCGATGACCTGGTTGAACGTGACCACGTCGGCGCCGAGGCCTTCGGCGATGGCGCGTGCTTGTGCCGAGGTTCCGGCATGCGACTGATCGATGGTGACGCCGGGGTGGCCGGCGACGAACGCCTTGTTGACCTGCGCAAACAGTTCGCGCCCGACATCATAGGAAGCATTGAGCAATTTGTCGGCCGACCAGGCTTGGGAGGATGCGAGGAAGAGGCCGGCCAACGTGGCGATGCCAAGCAAAAATCGCTTCATGAAAGCAGGCTCCAATGCCATGAGCTTAATGCCGGACCATAGCGGCAAGGCATCGTGCGCGACGAGGCACGCAGAGCGGCCGCTCCACGTTGTCGATAGAAGAAATATTCCCGCTGTGGGCGATTTCTGGTTTTTTCTTTCAAGCAGAGTCTCAGGACAGCTTGGCAGCGGCGCCGATGCCGTCGGCGTGCACGATGGTTCCCGGCCGGCCAACGCGGTGCAAGGCGATTGCATCGCCGCCCTGTCTGGCATATACAAATAGTATATACAAGGGAGCTGTTGTCATGTCTCAACACCGCCATTCAACAACCCCGCCGAAGGAGGCGAAGCTGTTTCGTAACAATCGCAGCCAGGCGGTGCGCATTCCTGTCGAGTTCGAACTTCCCGGCGAAAAGGTCTTGATCAGCCGTGAAGGCGACCGCCTGATCATCGAGCCGGTCCGCAAACCTGGTCTCACCGCACTGCTCGCGCAATGGGCGAAAGAGCCGCCGCCCGGTGCCGAGGAAGACTTTCCCGAAGTCGAGGATATGCCTGTCAAATCCGAGGAATTTTTTTGATGCGGTTCATGCTGGACACGAACATTGTCAGCGACATGATCCGAAATCCGGCCGGGAAAGCCGCAAGCGCTGTCCTGCGCGTGGGAGACGCCGCCGTGTGTACCAGCATCGTGGTCGCGTCGGAACTGCGATATGGCTGCGTCAAGAAAAGATCAGCCAAGTTGCACAAGAAGGTCGAGGAATTGCTGGCTGAGATTCCCGTCTTGCCGCTCGATGTGCCGGTGGATGCCGAGTACGGCGCGATTCGCGCAGAACTGGAAGGCAGGGGCCAGACCATCGGCCAGAATGACCTTTTTATTGCTGCCCACGCCTGTGCGCTTGGAACTACCCTGGTGACCGCCAACACCGGGGAGTTCAACCGGATCAAAGGCCTGAAGGTCGAGAACTGGCTGGTGTAGCGCCTGATAGAGGATCAAGCAGCCGGAAAAAGCTTCCAGCGCCGCGGCCTGAAAGCCACGCGACTTTTCTGCGCCGCCGGATGATCGACGGGCAATTCGATCTCGACCCGCTGACGTTCGCCGCCGATTTCGAGCTCGACCCGCCTGGTGCCGGCGACGCGGCGGCTGGCGGCGACCGTGCCGGCGATGCAGCCGTTGCATTCTTCCACCAGATCGACATCGTGCGGGCGGAAGAACAGCGTCGCTTCGCCTTGCGGTGCGTGCGGCGCGGAAAGCCCGATCGGCCGGTCGGCGATCCAGACCTGGCCGTCCTCGACCTTGACCGGAAGCGAACTCGATTCGCCGATGAAGCCGTAGACGAAGGGAGAGTTCGGCGTGTCGTAGATCTCGTCGGCGGTGCCGACCTGCTCGATGCGGCCCTGGCTCATCACCACGACACGGTCGGCAAGCTCCAGCGCCTCTTCCTGGTCATGGGTGACGAAGACCGTGGTGTGGCCGGTTGCGTCGTGGATGTCGCGCAGCCAGCGGCGCAGTTCGCGGCGCACCTGCGCATCGAGCGCGCCGAACGGCTCGTCGAGCAAAAGCACGGCCGGTTCGATCGCCATGGCGCGGGCCAGCGCCACGCGCTGGCGCTGGCCGCCCGAAAGCTGTGCCGGATAGCGTTTTTCCAGACCGGAAAGCTGAACGAGGTTGAGGAGTTCCGAGGCGCGGCGTCGGATTTCCTTCGCCGACGGGCGTGACGGCCCGTGCCGGACCTTGAGTCCGAAGCCGATATTGTCGGCGACCGTCATATGGCGAAACAGCGCGTAGTGCTGGAAGACGAAGCCGACATTGCGCTCCTGAATCGACTTTTGGGAGGCATCCTCTTCGCCGAAGAAGATCTTTCCGCGGGTCGGCCGCTCCAAACCGGCAATCAGCCTGAGCAGCGTCGTCTTGCCGGAACCGGACGGTCCCAGCAGGGCGATCAGTTCTCCCGACTTGATGTCGAGCGAAACGTCGTGGAGGGCCGGAAACCGCTCAAACTCCTTGCGCACGTTGGCAACGCGAACTTCCATGCAAATCCCTTTTGTAGTTGATGCATGCCGTTATCCCAAAACCGGTTCCCACTTTTGGGCGACATCAAATCTTTGTTTTATGCATGTCGTTGCCCAAAAACCGCTACACACTTTTGGGCGACATGCATTTGTCAGTGTCCGCGCGTCGCGGCGATCTCGGCGCCGTAGCGCATCTCGAGAAGTGTTTTCAAGACCAGCGTGACGAGCGCCAGGCCGGCAAGCAGCGAAGCGACGGCAAAGGCGGCGGCGGCATTGTACTCGTTATAAAGGATTTCGACATGCAGCGGCATGGTGTTGGTCAGCCCGCGTATGTGGCCCGACACGACCGAGACGGCGCCGAACTCACCCATCGCGCGGGCATTGCACAACAGCACGCCGTAGAGCAATCCCCATTTGACGTTGGGCAACGTCACGTACCAGAACGCCTGCCAGCCATTGGCCCCGAGCGACAGGGCAGCCTCCTCGTCGCCATTGCCCTGTTCCTGCATCAGCGGGATTAATTCGCGGGCGACGAAGGGGAAGGTGACGAAGACGGTGGCCAGCACGATGCCCGGCACGGCAAACAGGATGACGATGCCATGCGCTTTCAGCCAGGCGCCGAGCAGGCCTTGCGCGCCGAACAAGAGCACGTAGACAAGCCCCGAAATGACCGGCGAGACGGAAAAGGGCAGGTCGATGAGTGTGGTCAGGAACGCCTTGCCCTTGAACTCGAACTTGGCGATCGCCCAGGCGGCGGAAATGCCGAAGACGATGTTGAGCGGCACCGAGATCGCCGCGACCAGAAGCGTCAGGCGGATCGCTGAGCGCGTATCCGGTTCGCCTAGCGCCTGTGTGTAGGCCTCGATGCCCTTGGCGAAAGCTTCCTTGAAGACGATGATCAGCGGCAAGAGCAGGAAGATGGCGAGGAACGCAAACGTTACCGCCATCAGCACGGCTTGCGCAGGGCGGCTTTCGGTTACCGCCGCAGAGCGGCTTTCGTGGTGCGGCGCGTAGGATTTGATCTCCGGGTCAGCCATAGCGCTTGCGGCTCCAGGTCTGCACCAGGTTGATGACCAGCAGCATCACGAAGGACAGCGCCAGCATGATCGCCGCGATCGCGGTAGCCGCGGCATAATTATATTCCTCGAGCCGGATGACGATCAGAAGCGGTGCGATCTCGGATTTGTAGGGCAGGTTGCCGGCGATGAAGATAACCGAGCCGTACTCGCCGACGCCGCGCGCGAAGGCCAGCGCGAAACCGGTGACGATGGCCGGTGCCAGTCCGGGAAGCAGAACACGGCTGATGATCTGGAAGCGATTGGCGCCGAGCGTGGCGGCCACTTCCTCTACCTCTTTGTCGATTTCCTCCATGATCGGCTGCACAGTGCGCACGACGAAGGGCAGCCCGATGAAGATCAGCGCGATGACGATGCCGAGCGGCGTATACGCGACCTTGATGCCGAGCGGCGTCAGCAGGCTTCCGATCCAGCCATTCGGTGCGTAAAGCGTGGTCAAAGCGATGCCGGCAACCGCCGTCGGCAGCGCGAAGGGCAGGTCGACCATGGCATCGGCGATGCGGCGGCCTGGAAAGCTGTAGCGCACCAGCACCCACGCGACGATCGTGCCGAAGACGACGTTGACCGCAGCGGCAATGAAGGCGGTGCCGAAGCTGATTTCAAGCGCGTTGATGGTGCGGCGGTCGGTGACGATCGCCCAGAAGTCGGTCCAGCCGAGCGCCGCCGAGCGCCAGACCAGCCCGGACAGGGGAATGAGGATGATGAGGGTGAGGTAGGCAAGCGAGAAGCCGAGCGTCAATCCGAAACCCGGAATGACGCTCGGCTGCCTGAATCGCCACCCCGCCTTGGCGGGTGCTGTGGTCATGTCGTCCTGATCTAAATGCTACTGGGCCGGCTTGTAGATCTGGTCGAATATACCACCATCGCCGAAATGATAAGGCTGTGCTTTCTTCCAGCCGCCAAAAAGCGGGTCGTCGATGGTGACCAGCTTGATCTCAGGCAGCTTGGCCAAGTCCTCCGCCGGCACCAGTTCGGGCTTCGAAGGGCGATAATGGTTTTTGGCGATGAGAGTCTGGCCTTCCTTGGAATAGAGGTAGCTCAGATAGGCTTCGGCAACTTTGCGCGTGCCTTTGGCGTCGACATTGGCGTCGACCACGGCTACCGGCGGCTCGGCCAGGATCGAGGTCGGCGGGTAGACGATATCGAAATTGTCGGCGCCGAACTCGTCGAGCGCCAGATAGGCCTCGTTTTCCCAGGCGAGCAGCACGTCGCCCAGCCCCTTTTGCGCGAAGGTCACGGTGGCGCCGCGCGCACCGGTGTCGAGAACCGGGACATGCGCATAGAGATTGCCGACGAATTCCTTGGTCTTGGCCTCGTCGCCGCCATCCTTGGCGCTGGCATAGGCCCAGGCGGCAAGATAGTTCCAGCGCGCGCCGCCGGAGGTCTTCGGATTGGGCGTGATCACCTGGACATCGTCCTTGACCAGATCGCCCCAATCATGAATGCCCTTGGGGTTTCCCTTGCGGACGAGGAAGATGATCGTCGAGGTGTAGGGTGCCGAATTGTTTTCGAATTTCGTCCGCCAGTCGGGATTGATCTTCTTCGTTTTCGAGACAATGGCGTTGATGTCGCCTTCGAGCGCCAGCGTCACCACGTCGGCGTCGAGCCCGTCGATCACGGCGCGCGCCTGGGCGCCGGATCCGCCATGCGACTGCTGGACGGTGACGGTCTCGCCTGTCTCGGCCTTCCAGTGGGCGACAAAGGCCTCATCGAATTGCTTGTAGAGCTCACGCGTCGGGTCATAGGACACGTTGAGAATGGTGGTGTCGGCAAACGCGAAACCGAGCGTGCCGAACTGGACAGATGTGGCGACCAGTGCGCCGAGCAGTTTCCTGAAATGAGGTTTGGTCATTTCCGCCTCCGTTGAACTCGCGCCAATCTACCGAATTGATAGAATTTAGATGCATTCAATGTTGCCTTTTTTGGCCTATTGAAGCAATTTTTCGCCTAGTTTCGGCGATGCGAGAAACTATTTTCCCCGCATGGACCATGATTGCGCTCCCGACGCGATTATCTAGAGACGGCTAGCTCTTCGGCAATGACTGCGTCGCGCCCGAAGGTTGCGGCCGGCTATTCGGCGGTAACGGGAAAGTTGAAGCGCTCTTTTGGAAACGGCTCGTTCTCCAGCGTGAAGTGCCACCATTCGCGGGCGTAATTCTTGAAGCCGCGGGCACGCATCGCCTCGACAAGTCTTTTGCGGTTAGCCGCCGCTTCACTGGCTATCGGTCGGTGAGCCGTTTCGCTCACTGGATCGAAACAGTCGAAACCCGTGCCGAAATCGAGCGTGTCGGCATCGGTCGCGCCGCAGGCCGGTTTCGGAGCGCTCTTGCGGTCGGCTCGCGCGATCGCGACATCGACCGTCGATCCGCGCGAATGGGTGGACAGTTCGCCGATATAGCCCTTGGCGATGAGATCCTTGCGCTTGACCTTTGGGTACCATTGCGCGTCCGGTGGCCCACTCGTTTTTGTCCAGTCACCCATGTCGGAGACAGCCCGCGCAGGGCGATAGCAGTCGAACACGACCAGCGTCAGTCCTTCGGCGGCAATCGCTTTCTGCACTGCCGAAAGCGCTTGCGCCGCTTGCCTGGTGAGGACGCATACCGGCGCATCGTAGCCGCTTACCTTGCGATGCAGGAAATTTTCGAGGCCGGCATAGCGGATATCCTGCCGGATTTTGGGATCGATGTCGGCTAGCCGAACAAAGCTGGCGGGGAGGGTGTCAGCAAAGGCCGAGGAAATACCGGCGGCCGAAAACAAGACGTAAAACCCAATCCCCTGAATCACCTGCCGGAAATTATTCAAGGGAAACTTTCACTCGACGAAAACCTTCACACTGGCCGCGCGTCCCGCCGCGTCGATCACGGTCAGGGTCGAATAGCCGGCGCCGTCCGGCTGCCAGGTCGTGGTGCGCCGCCGGTCGATGCCGACCAGCGGCTTGCCGTTGGCCAGCCAGCGGAATGGTGCGCGGCCGCCCTGCAGCTTGAGCACCAGCGGCGAGGCGTCGGCCGAGGAAGTGCCGAGATCGACGCGAGCGCCGTCGGGCGGAAAGATGATGGTTGGTGCAGGTTCGCTCGGCGTCGCCTGCACCAGCCCATCGGTGCCGGCGCCGAAGCGCGTCAGCGTCACCGGCAGCTCCTCGCGTTTCGGACGCCGGACGCCGGACGGCTGGCTCGGCAATGGTACGGCGGCCAGGCCGGAACGGACAAAGCCTTCGAACAGGATGGGCGCAGCCGAGACATAGCCGGACAGGCCGGGCACCGCACCGGCGTCGGGGCGGCCGACCCAGACGCCGAGCACGTAGCGGCCATCGAAGCCGACCGACCAGGCGTCGCGATAGCCGTAGGAGGTGCCGGTCTTGTAGGCGATGCCGCGTTGGGCGGCACCCTGGGGAGGCTTGACGCCTGACAGGATGTCGGTGATCTGCCAGGTCGCCTGCCCGTCGAGGATGGTGGTGGTCGAGCGTTCGGCATTCGCCGGCTCGGTGCCGTCATGCAGCGTGTGTGCCTTGCCGCCATTGGCAAGGCCGGCATAGAGTTGGACCAAGTCGCGCAGGGTCACCCCGACGCCGCCGAGGCCGATCGCCAGGCCGGGCGCTTCGTTGACGGGCAGGATAGGGGTCACATCGGCCTGGCGAAAGCGTGCCATCAGCCGGGCCGGGCCGACCGCGTCGAGCACGCGGATCGCCGGCACGTTGAGCGACAATTGCAGCGCCTGCCTGATGCTGACATCGCCCTGATAGCCCATGTCGAAGTTCTTCGGCCGATACCCGGAGAAATCGGCTGGGCTGTCCTCGATCAGCATCTCCTGCGCCACCAGGCCTTGTTCGAAGGCGAGGCCGTAGATGAACGGCTTCAGCGTCGAGCCAGGCGAGCGAACGACCTTGGTCATGTCGATCCAGCCCGAACGGCTGGCATCGAAGAAATCGGCAGAGCCGACCTCGCCAAGAATATCGCCGGTACGGGCATCGGCCAGTACCATGGCCACCGAGAGGCGAGGGCCGAGCCTGGCGGCCGCATCCTTGGCCACCTGCTCCAGCCCTTCCTGGACACTCTTGCGGATCGTCAGTTGCAGCTTCTGGCCGGGAACAGCCTTGGACAGCATCGTATAGGCCGCATGGGCAGCGAGCGCCGGCAAGGTCCGCCGCAGCCCCGACACATCGTCGAGCGCGGCACGCGCGGCCTCACGTTCGCCGAGCAGGCCTGCCGAGACCATGCGGGTCAGCACGCGGTCGCGGGCAGCATGGGCGACGTCGAGGTTGCGGTCAGGGCGCCGCTTTTCCGGCAATTGCGGCAAAGCGACGAGCAGGGCCGCCTCCGAGACCGTCAGCCGTTTCGGCTCCTTGCCGAAATAGGCAAGCGAAGCGGCGCGCACACCTTCGAGATTGCCGCCATAGGGCGCCAGCGTCAGATAGCGTTCGAGGATCTCGCGCTTGGAAAGCCGCCGTTCGATCTGGAGGGCGCGCAGCATCTGCTTGATCTTCGAGCCGAGACTGCGGCTGTCGCGCGGTTCGATCAGCCGGGCGAGTTGCATCGGCAGCGTCGAACCACCGGAGACGATATGGCCGCTGGTCGCGAACTGGCCGGCGGCACGCGCCAGTGCCAGCACGTCGACGCCTTGATGATCCCAGAAACGCTTGTCCTCATAGGTGACCAGCATGTCGACGAACTGCTTGTCGACCTGGTCCAGGCTGGTAGCGAGCCGCCAGTAGCCATCCGGCGTAGCGAAGGCGCGCAGCAGCTGGCCGTCTCGGTCCTGCACCTCGGTCGAGACCGTCAAAGCAGCCGGCAGCGGCGGCGGAAATGCGCGGTCGAGCTGCCAGAGGGCGACGGCGGTGATTGCCGCGAGACCGGCCAAGGAAATGCCCGTGATGGCCGCTCGGCGCAGGAATTTTCTGGAGAGCATGGCGCCGCCCCTCATCCGCCTGCCGGCACCTTCTCCCCGTTTAGTGACGGGGAGAAGGGGGCTGTCGCGACCCTTGGCGCCTTTTCTGCGACGTTAAAGTTCGGCGAAAACTTCGGCGCATGGCTCTTTCTCCCCGTCTCTATACGGGGAGAAATGCCCGGCAGGGCAATGAGGGGCAGCGCCATCGCCATATTCCTATCCTTACGGCGCCTTGACCTCCATCATGCCGGTGGCGGTGCGGGCCGAATATTGCGGCCGGTACATGTCCTCGATCGTTGCCGCCGGGTGGGCGTAGGTGCCCGGCGTCACCGCGCGCACGACGTAGGCGAGCGTGATGTTGCGGTCGCCGTCGCCGTCGTTGGGATTGAAAGCCGCGACGAAACGGTCGTCGCGGAATTCGAGATGAGCGGCATCGGTCTGCGCCAGCCAGGAGAAGTTCGTCAATTGGGCGCTGGAGACCAGGCCCGGATTGTCGATCTCGAAGCCGGCCGGCAACAGGTCGGTGATCAGCAGTCGCGAAGGCCAGGTGTTCTGCTCGTAAACCTTGAGCACGACGACATAGCGTTCGTTCTGCTTGACCTCCGTCACGTTGGCCTCTGTGCCGTCTAGCTTGTAGTAGGTACGGCTGATGGTAAAGCCGTTGCCGCCGGCCGGCAGAGGCTGGATCGGCGAGGCCACGGTGGTGACGACCGCCTGCAGCGGATTTCTGCCGGTGTTGACGATGGTGAGCGGACTGTCGGCCAGGTCGCCACCGGCGATCTGGTCCGAATAGCCGCCGGCATGCGGTGCGCCGTTGACGGTCAGCGCGATCGAATCATTGCCGGCCTTCAGCGCGCGGGCCGCCAGCAGCATCCAGGACTCGTCCTGTGTGCTGGTCCACCTGGCGTCGGCGCGTTCCCTGGTCACTAGTTGGATCAGCGCCGGCACGATGGTCGGCGCCGGCTTGCTTTCCGCGGCAAGCGCCAGGATCGCCGCGCCGTCGCGCAGCGGCGAGCCATAGTCGGACCGGTAATAGTCATATTCGGGCGTCGACTTGGCCAGCTGCAGCGCGGCCTGGAAGGTTGCCTCCGAGCGCTGGGTGTCACCGTAGAGCGCGAGAGACGCCGCCAATTGGGCGACGGCCATCGGGCTGGTAAAGGCTTCGAGCTGGGTGTCGGCATAATAACGCAGATCGCCGACCGAGGCCTTCTTGTTGCGGGCAAGCACATAAAGCGCATAGGCGATCTCGCTGCCGCGATCCTGGACGTCCTGATCGTAGCCGATCGCGTTCTGCAGATTGCTCAGCGCCTGGTTCATCGCCAAGGCCGGCACGTCGTATTTCTGCTCGCGCGCCCGGGTCAGGAAATCGGTGACATAGGCGTCGAGCCACAGATCGCCGGAACCCGGACCCCACAGGCCGAAGCTGCCGGCCGATGCCTGGTAGCTCAGCACCTTGTAGATAGCGTCCTGGACGCGGCCATGCAGATCGGGGTCGCTGGCCATGCCGATGCCGGAAGCCATCTCGTTGACGTAGAGAAGCGGCATGGCGCGGCTGGTGGTCTGTTCGGCGCAACCATAGGGATAGCGGTCGAGCGTCATCAGCAGCGACGGTACATCGAAGGCAGCCGCCTGCGAAACGCCGACGCTGACCGAAGCGCCATCGAGCAGGCTTGCCGCCAGCAGTTCCTTGTCGACGCGCAGCGCGCCGCCATTGCCCTTGAGGTCGACGACCATGCGGGTGGTCACCGGCAGTTGCGCTGGGCGCACCGGCACATAGAGCGTCTGCTCGACAGCGGTGCCGTCGGCATGCGCAAGCTTGATGGTGATCGAGGCGTTGCCCGCGGTCCGCGCAATCAACGGCACGGTCAGCGTCTGCCGCTTGCCTTTGGCCAGCGTCAGCTTTTCAGGCAAGGCGGCACTGCCGGTAGACAGGTCGCCCGTCGTGTCGATGGTCAGCTTGTAGTCGCCAGCAGGGCCGTCGGTGTCGGCGACATCGAGCCGCATGACGGCGGAATCGCCGGGCGCCAGGAATCGCGGCAGGCCGGCGGTGATCACCACCGGATCGCGAACGATGACGTCGGACTGGGCATGGCCGACTGCTTCCTTTGTCCAGGCGACGGCCATGACGCGCACGGTGCCGTTGAACTGCGGTATGTCGAAGTCGATCCGCGCCTTGCCGTCGGAGTCGAGCTGGACCGGGCCGGAGAAGAAGGCGACCAGCTTTTCGGTCGGCGGACTGCCTTGCGATTGCATGTTGGCGCCGTCGCCGCCGGTGCGCAGCTTACCGGTTGTGCCCAGCGAGCCGTCGATCAGCCGGCCATAGATGTCGCGAACCTCGAGACCGAGCATGCGCTGGCCAAAGAACCAGTTCTCCGGATCCGGTACCTTGTAGTTGGTCAGGTTGAGGATGCCGACGTCGACGGCCGCGACCATGACATAGGCGTTGGTGCCGGGCTGCACGCCGGCTACGGCCACCGGGATCGACAGCTGCTGGCGCGGCATGGTCTTGTCCGGCGGCGCCAAGCTGACGGCAAGCTTCCGCGAGCCGGGATCGAGCTTCAGCCATTTGACGCCGATGGCGCGCGCCGGCATACGCGTCTCTTGCGCATCGCCCGGCCTGAACAGCGTTGCCGTGACGTAGGCGCCGGCACCCCAGTCGTCGCCGACCGGGATGTCGACGGTGCTGCCGCCGGCCGGCACGCTGGCGGTGACGGTCTTCAGGAGCTTGTCGGCGCCGATGGTGACGAGCAGCTCGCCGGCAAAGTGCGGCGACACTTTGAGCTTGGCCACTTCACCCGCCGCATAGGTATCCTTGTCGAGGGCGATCTCTAGGCCGTCGGGCGTTTCGGTGGTGGTGGAACTGACATACCAGCCGGCGTCGAACTCGTAGCTGGTGGCCGGGCCTTCCGGATCCGCTGTCTCGATCTCGAGCCGGTAGCGGCCCCAGTCGACCGGCAGCGACACCGTCGCCTCGCCATCGGCGCTCAGGTCGACCTGGCCGTTGGCCACCGCCTTGGTGAAGGTGACCGGCTCATAGTTCCAGGAGTTGCTCGAGCGGTACCACTGGTAGCTGCGCTCGACCTTGACCAGCGACCACTGCGCGCCCTTCAGCGCCTCACGCTTGCCGTCTGGGTCGACAGCGATCAGGCTGAACTTGGCCGTGCCGCCTTGCGGCACCTCGTCGTCGTCGAAATCCGGGCGGATGCCGATCATGTGGCCCTGCGGGCGGATGCCGATATTCAGCGAGCGCTCGACGGCACGGCCGCCGGTTTCACGCATCCTGACAGTGACCTTTGCATCGACCAGCTTGGTGGTGGATGGCAATTGATCGACGGAGACCGGGAAAGTCGCCTTGCCGTCCTCGCCGACCACCGGCAGGCCGGTGAAGGCCGTCACCGTCGGTTCAGCCGACTGTTCGTCGGCTAGACCGAAAGAATAGCCTTTGAAGCGGTCCCAATCGCGGGCGGTCGACAGCGTCAATTCGCCTTCGAGCGCGAGGCCCGCGGCCGGCGCGCCGTAGAGAAAGCGGCCGTCGACGGTAATGTTGGCGGTCTCGCCCTGGGCGATCTCCTGCTTGTCGGAGGACAGGTCGAACTCGATGCGGTCCGGCACGAAGTCCTCGACCAGGAACATCTGGCTGGCGACCGCCGCCTGCTTGGGATCGGTATGGATCGCCACCGTCCAGGTGCCGCGCATGGCGTTGGGTTCCAGCGGCAGGTCGACAGCGTGACCGCCGGCCGATGCGCCGTCGCTGACGATGCGGCGGTCCTCGACGCCGTCGGGCCGCGAGAAGATGAAGGTCAGCGGCAGGTTCTCGACCGCCTTGGCGGCACTGTCGCGGGCAAGGGCCGCGACATGGACATCTTCGCCGGCGCGGTAGATGCCGCGCTCGGTCCAGGCATAGACGTCGAGCGCGCCAGGTGCCGGCCGTCCGGCGACGCCACGGTCGGACAGGTCGAAGCCGGCGCGGCCCATATCGAGGAAGACGAAATCGTCGTCGCCCTGTTTGGCCATCAGCACGGCCGGGGCCATGCCGCTGTCGCCGCGCGTCAGGCCGGGATTGAACACCGCCCGCCCTTCCGCGTCGGTGGTCGCGGTGCCGAGGATTTCATTGTTCCTGGCCAGCAGCGTCAGCTCGGCGCCGGCGATCGGCTTGGCGGTTGCGAGCGAACGGGCAAAGACGTTCAGCCCATCCTGTCCGGTATAGGTCGACAGGCCGATATCGGAGACGACGAACCATTGCGTGGCGTGCGAATCATAGTCGTCGCTGCGATCGTTGACGGCTTGTGCGGTCAGCACATAGACGCCGGGCTTGCGCTTCGGCAAAGCCTCGTCGATTGGGAAGGAGGTGGTGACTTCCTTGTTGAGGTCGTTGGCGATGTCGAGCTGGCCTTGCCAGACCGGCTCGCCCATCTGTTCGGAGATGTTCGAAATGTCGTAGCCGTCAAGCTGGCGCAGGAACTGATATCCCGACAGAAGCTGGGCCAGCGAGCGGTCGCCGATGCGGAAGAGCTTCATTTGGGCGGCATTCATGTTGACGGTGACGACCGGTATACCTCGGCGTGCGCCGGCGGGCAGCACGAAGCTGTCGCCGGTGAAGCGGGCCGAAGGCGCGCGGTCCTGCACGTAGATCGACAGAACCACCGGTGCCGCGGTGACCTCGCCAATGGCGGCCGGCAAGCCGGCGCGGAAGGTCACGTCATAATGTTGGCCGTGCTCGAGTCCTTCGACGCAGATCTGCTTGTCCTTGGCTTCGACGCCCTTGGGAGCGGCGTTGTCGACAGTAACGAACTGCGAGTAGTCGACGCCGGTCTTGACCAGTTCCTCGGAGAACTGCGCGCAGATGCGTGGCGCGCTGGTGTCGGCATCGACGGTATGATCGATGACGCGGAAGCCCTTGCGGGCCTTGAGATCCTGATAGGCGGCCCTGACTGCCGGCGAATTGACGAGAGCGAGGCTCGCCTCGTAGGCCTGCAGGGCCGGCCTGTAGAGATCGCGGCGATCAAGGCCGTCCCCGAGCAGCGCCAGCACGTCGGCGCGCGTCTTGGTGGTGCGCAGCAATTTGTAGGCGTTGAAGGCGGCGGAAGTGGCGTTCGCCGGCAGGGTCGACGGCTCCGAGCTGTTGGCGGTCGGATGGACGGCAAGCGTTTCGCGCGCCAGCTCGAGCCAGAGCTGGCCATCATAAGGCAGCACCGAAACCGCCGCTTCGTATTTGTGCATGGCCGAGCGATGGTCGCCCGTCAGCGCCGACCGTTCGGCGGCGGCCCTCAGCGCCGTCAGCCCCTCGGTCGGCTTGGTGTAGGTCGGGCCAGTGAGCTTGTTGCGGTATTGCTGGGCCTGGTCGGCCATCCAGTTGGGGAAGAAGGCGAGTTCGGGTGGCGCGCCGATGTCGGGATCGCCATCGATGTTGACGACCTTGCCGGCGACGGCGCCACCGAAGGGTTTCAACGAATTGTAATCGGATTTAAGGAAGCACCATTTGGCCTTGAGGTTGTAGGTGAAGGCGCGGCAGGCCGGGTCGCCGAGGCAGGTGGTCCTGCACTGGTCGAGGCTGACATTCTGGTCGGATCTGAGATCGAAACCGAAATAGTCGGAATTGTCCGATGTCACCACGCGCCGGGCTTCGGCCGCTTGCGCGACACCGCTCCAGGCAAAAAAGAGAAGGAAAAGAATCGATAGACCACGAGCCGCGCGCATTGCCATAAACCCCTCCAGACAAGTGCTTACGTCCAGAAATCTTCAAGCTTCAGTCGCGCTTGTCAACATCAGGACGCGGCAGGATCCGCCTGCCAACGGTTTGCTTTCCGGCCGGTGACCGGTAGTAGCTCCATAGGACAGGGGATCACGCTTTCTTGCGGCGACGCAGAAGGTGTGAGTTCCAAGCCCTGTCTATTTCAGCAATTGGATTGTGGCCCCTTTACGAGTGCTTCAGAACTTCATTCCAATTTTAGGTTTGCGAGCTAGGCTAGGAGCGTAATGCCGGCGTATGAAAGGCAGATGTCGGGAGGAACCGCGCCACGGCGCGCGCTTTCGCGCGCCCTGCTTTTCGCATTGTTGTGCTCTACGGCACTTGTTGCCGAAACCGGAAGTGCGGCAGCCTTCGAGATTTTCGGCATCAAGCTGTGGGGATCCAAAGACGAAGATGCCGATATCGTCGACCCGCTGCGCTATGCGGTGACGATCGAGGCGCCGGACGCCGACAAGGATCTCGCCGAGAAGCTCGAAAACGCCTCGGCGCTGAAGGCCGACGAGGAACACCCGGTATCCGGTTCTCTCGGCCTGCTGGCCAAGGCGCGCAGCGACCGTGAACAACTTGTTGCCGCACTCTACACTGACGCCCGCTACGAGGGTGTCGTCACCATCACTATTCAGGGCAAGCCGCTCGACGATCTGCCGCCCGATGCCGAGTTTTCGGGTCCGCAGCCGATACCGGTGGTGATAAGCATAGCAGCCGGGCCGAAATTCACGCTTGGCAACATCAGGCTGGAAGGCGATGCGGCGGGGCTGGCAAGTGCCGATTTCGGCCTGATCGCAGGCGGTGACGCCAGTTCGGGCGCCGTGCTCAAGGCCGAGGCGGCGATCGTGCGGGCACTCAAGCAAGAAGGCAGGCCGCTGGCCAAGGTGACGGGCCGCGAGATCGTCGCCGAGCACGCCGGTTCGACGCTCGACGTGACGCTTGCCGTCGCGGCCGGCCCGGTCGCCGGCTATGGCGACACCACTGTCGAGGGCACCGAAAAGGTCGACCGCGACTTCACCGAATATATGACCGGCCTTAAGCGCGGCCGCCAATATTCGCCCGATGAGATCGACGATGCGCGCGACCGGCTGCTCGGGCTCGAGGTCTTCAACAGCGTGACGGTGAAGGAAGCCGACGCACTCGACGCCGAGGGCAACATCCCGATCGGTGTCCAGGTAAGCGAACGCAAGCCGCGCTATTTCGGCATTGGCGGCAGCTTCTCAAACACCGAAGGGCTGGGCCTCGAAGGCTATTGGGGGCATCGCAATCTGTTTGGCCGCGCCGAAAAGCTGCGCATCGACGGCAAGATCAGCGGCATCGGCAGCAACGACTTGACCCAGCTCAATTACAATGCCGGCGTCATGTTCGAAAAGCCGGGCGTGGTCGGGCCTGCGTCGAAATTCATTGCCAGCGTCAATACCGTGCTGGAACACCCCGACGCCTACGACCATTTCTCGGTCAAGGGCAGCACCGGCCTGTCCTACGAACTGGACAAGAAGCAGACGGTTTCCGCGCAAGTCGCGCTGGATTATTCGAGGATCCACGACGCTTTCGGCAAGCACACCTATCTGATCGCCAGCATTCCACTGCAATATGTCTACGACAATCGCGACAGCAAGCTCAATCCGACCCGGGGCTTCAGGGTGCTGGCCTATGGTGAGCCGAGCTACGACATTTTGAGCGGGGCTGCGTTTGTCAAGCTGAAGGGCGAGGGGTCGGCCTACCAGTCACTCGATTCGGCCTCGAAATTCGTTTTCGCCGAACGTGTCGCCATCGGCTCCATCGTCGGCGCCAGTCTTCAAGATGTTCCGGCAGATCGACGCTTCTACTCAGGCGGCGGCGGTTCGGTGCGCGGCTATGCCTATCAAGGCATCGGCCCGAAGGACAGCAATGGAGAGCCGATCGGCGGGCTTTCCTTCTTCGAGACCTCGGTCGAGATGCGCATCGCTGTCACCGACAAGATCGGCGTCGTGCCGTTCGTCGATGCCGGCACGGTGTCGACCAGGCAGGTCCCCGATTTTTCGGACATAAAGGTCGGCGCGGGTGTAGGCTTGCGCTATCTGACGGCGTTCGGGCCGCTGCGCGTCGACGCGGCGGTGCCTCTCAACCGCGGTCCTGACGATCCTCATTTCGGCATTTATGCCGGAATCGGCCAGGCATTCTGATGGCAATATTCAGGCGCATCCTCCGTATTCTTTTCTATACGCTGCTCATCGTCGTGGCAGCGGCGGTGGGGGCGGTCGTCGTGCTGACCAAAACCGAGCGCGGCCGCGAAAACCTTGCCGGCATCATCTCGACCATGGCCTCGACCGGCGACCGCAAGGTGACTGTCGTCGGCATCGACGGCATCTGGTCGGGCGCGCTGAGGGTCGATCATGTCGTTCTGGAGGATCGCGAAGGCGCCTGGATGGTGGCGCGCAACGTGGCCGTCGATTGGTCGCCGCTGGCACTCCTGTCGAAGAGCTTCAGCGCCGATCGCATTGGGGCCGAGCGTATCGAGTTGGCAAGGCTGCCGGCGGCCAATACGCAGCCGAGCCAAAGCGGAGCGACGACGCTGCCGGTTTCCATCGACGTCAGGCTACTCGACCTTCCCGAAATCGCGCTCGGGCAGGCTCTGGCCGGTAGCGGTGTCGCCGAACTTGCAGCCAAGGGAGCGCTCAAGGCGGACGCCTCACCGTTGGCGATCGAGACCAACCTCAACATCGTTCGCCACGACGGCAAGCAAGGCACGGTCGACGCCAAAGCCCATTTCGCGCCGGCCGACAACAAGCTCGACCTCGACCTTAAGGCATCCGAGCCGGCCGGCGGCATCATCGCCAACCTGCTCAACCTGCCGGGCGCGCCGCCGGTCAACATTGTCGTTTCCGGCACCGGACCGCTCGCCAACTGGAATGGCATCGGGACCTTCGTTGTCGACGGCCGGATCGTCACCCAGCTTACCGGTCGCCATCAGCTCACCGACAAGGGTCATTATGTCGAGGCCAAGGGCGATGGCGAGTTCGAGCGCTTCCTGCCCGAAACCCTGAAACCGCTGTTTGCCGGCAAGACCACCTTCGACCTCGCCGGCACGGCGACCGCGGCCGGCGGCGTCGATGTCGAGCGCGCCAATATCGACAGCGGCGCCTTGCACGCGACCGCCGCCGGCATTGTCGATCCGAAGGGCGCCAGCGACCTTTCGGTGAAGCTCGCCGCAAAGGGGCCGCCGATCGTGCTCAGCCTCGGCAGCGAGGCGCAACCGATAACCGTGGCAATCAAGGATGCCACGGCCCGCGCTTTCGGCGATGGCAAGGCGCCGATGATGGATATCGGCGCGTCGCTGGTCTCGGTGGTGGCGGGCGGCACGCGGGTGGACGACCTGATCGGGCAAGTGCATTCCGATGGTTTCGACATCCAGAACCGTAGCGGGGCGGTCACCATCAAGCTGACGGCGGCCGGCCTGAACACCGACGTCGCGACTTTGGCGCCGCTGATAACGGGCAGGGTCAGCGCCGGTCTCGCCGGCTCCGTCAGCAAAGAACAGATTGTCGTCGACGAAGGCACGCTACGCAGCGACGCGCTCAATGCGTCCGTAACAGCCACAGTGGCGCTTGCCGATCTGTCGATGACGCTCAAGATGAATGCCGACGCGGCTTCGACGGCGCTGCCGCCGCAAATCAGCTCGGTTCTCGGCGAGCGCGTGCAGTTTTCCGCAACCGCGACACGCGACCCGGACGGTGCGTTCGCCGCCAACGCATTGCAACTCACCTCCGGCACACTTAGCGCCAGCGGCACCGCTAGTGCGCAAGGCACCGATATCCGGGCCGATATCAAGGGCACGCTCGGCGACGTGTCAGTGCTGTCGCCGCTGGCCGGCGCCAAGGTCGGCGGCGCCGTCGGTTTCGCCCTGACCGCAAGCGGCGCGCGCAGCGCACCGGATTTCTCGGTTTCGGCCAACAGCGACAGCCTGACGGCGTCCGGTCATATGGTGAAACAGATCAAGTTGACCGCGAGCGGCAAGGCCGATATCGCCAGTCCAGCCGCCGATGTCTCGCTGGCCGGCTCGGTCGACGACCAGCCGCTCGACCTCAAGGCATCGCTGGTCACAACCGACGGCAAGCGCTCCATCAATGGACTTGCCGTCTCGTTAGCCGACAACAAGGTCTCCGGCGACCTCGGGCTCGACGACAACCTGCTGCCACTCGGCACGTTGACCCTCGATGCCGCCGATATTGCTCCGCTGGCCGCACTCGCAGGCCAGTCGGTAGCCGGCGACGTGCGCGGCACCATCCGCTTTGCGAACGACAACGGAGCGCCGACGGTCGCGATCGATGCGACGAGCACCGTGATTTCGCGCGGCGAACTGGCGGCGAAGACAATCGCCGTCAACGCGCTGGTCGCCAATTATCTCAAAGCACCGGCAATCGCCGGCAAGATCAAGGCCGACACGATCACCTCAGGAACCACGGTGATCAGCGGCATCGATGTCGACCTGAAGCGCAATGGCGACTGGACCGGCTTTAGCGGCGGCGCCACGGTCGCCGGCATTCCTGCCAGCGCGTCCGGGCGGGTCAGGGTTGCGAACGGCACCACCAGCATCGAGCTTGCCTCGGGCGAGGCGACCATCCGCGGCATCAAGGCAGCTGTCGCGCAGCCATCAGCGCTGACAATCGCCAATGGCAAGGTGAGCATAGAGAAATTGGCGCTCGGTGTCGGCGGTGGTTCGGTTGCCGTGTCGGGTACGGCCGGCCAGACGCTTGATCTCGCTGCCACCTTGTCGGCGGTGCCGGCAGCGCTTGCCAATGATTTTTCACCGGGTCTCGATGCCGTGGGCGCGCTCAGCGGCACCGCGCAGGTCACCGGATCGTCGGCTGCCCCAGATATTCGCTTCATCGCCCGGCTCAGCGGCGCCGAAACCAGCCAGACCCGGCAGGCTGGGCTCGGGCCGCTGGATCTCGACGCGGCAGGCCGTTTCTCGTCGGCCAGCGGCCTGGCCATCGAGCAGGCGACGCTTGCCGGCGAGAAAATCTCCGGCAAGGCAGCCGGCACCATCAATCCGAACGGTGCCAGCGATTTTTCGCTCGACCTGGCCTCTACCGGTCCGAGCCTGCCGTTGTCGCTTGGCAGCAAGGAGAGCCCGATCAAGCTCGAGCTACAGGCGATATCGCTAACGGCGGCCGGGCAGGGCGCCCAGCCGAAGCTCGACATTTCCGCGACGCTGCCATCGGCCGCCACCAATCTAGCTATGATCGAGGGCATCACGCTTGCGCTGCACTCCGATCGCTTTGACGTGAAAGCCCGGAGCGGGCCGATCTCCGGCTTGGTGACCGCCGAAAAACTCGGAATCGACAATCCGACCGTCGCGCCGCTGATTGCAGGGAAAATCACTGCCAAGGTCGCCGGCAGCCTGGCCGCCGACGCTGTCATCATCGATAGCGGCACCGTGACCAGCGACGCGTTGAACAGCGGCTTCAACGGGCGGGTCTCGCTGGCCGACGGCGCCATCGACCTCAATGTCAAGGCGGACGCCGCCTCGGCGGCACTGCCGGGGTCGGTACGTGGCGTGCTCGCCGAGCGAACGCAATTCAGTGCCGCGCTGAAGCGGGACGTCAATGGCAATGTCACCGCCAATACCGTCAGGCTGTCGTCCGGTTCGCTGACGGCAGACGGCCAGGCGAGCCTTGCCGACAACAAGCTCAGCGCCGACGTCAAAGGCGCGCTAGGCGACGTCTCGCTGCTATCCAAGGACGCCAAAGGCGCCATCTCTTTCGCGCTGAATGCGCAAGGCGCCAGCACCGCGCCGGATCTGTCGCTGACTGTCAACAGCGACAAGCTTTCGGTGGCCGCGCGTGAGATCACCGGATTGAAGTTCACCGCCACCGGCAAGGCTGATGCCGCCAACCCGGCTGCGAATGTGCAACTCACCGGAAATGTCGGCGGCCAACCGCTGCAGGGCAGCGCCGTGCTGGCGACATCGGACGGCAAACGCGCCATCAACGGGCTTTTGCTGTCGCTCGGCAAGAACCGTATCTCCGGCGACTTGGCGCTCGACGATGCCTTCGTTCCGGCCGGCACCGTGGCGCTCGACCTGCCCGATATCGGTCCGCTTGCGGCCCTGGCACTGGAAAAGGCCGATGGCGATGTGCGCGGCACGATCGCCTTCTCCAAGGCGGGTACCGTGCCGCAAGTCGCCGTCAAGGCGACGACGGCCTCGATCTCGCGCGGCGATGTCTCGGCCAAGGCCGTGAGCATCGATGCGCTGATCGCCAACTATCTGGCGGCACCGGTGATCTCGGGCAAAATCCGTGCCGACAGCGTAACTTCCGGCGGAACGGCTATTCGGGGCGTCAACGTCGATCTCAAGCGCGACGGCGAATGGACCGGCTTTTCCGGTGGCGCCACCGTCAAGGATATTCCGCTGAGGGCGGCCGGCCGGGTCAAGGCGGTCAAGGGCACGACGACGGTCGAACTTGCCTCCGGCGAGGCGACCATCCGCGGCATCAAGGCGGCCATCGCCCAGGCCTCGACCATCAACATCGCCAATGGAGTGACCAGCCTCGACAGGCTGGTGCTCAACCTCGGCGGCGGCACGGCGACGGTCACGGGCAAGGCTGGGCAGGCGTTCGACCTCAACGCGACGCTGGCCCGCGTCCCGATCTCGATAGCCAACAGTTTTTCGCCGGGCCTCGATGCCGCCGGTTCCATCTCGGGCACGGTGAAGGTGACGGGCGCGCCGGCCAATCCGGCCGTTGCCTTCAAGATCGACGCCGCAGGCGTTCAGACGTCGCAGACCCGTGGTGCAGGTTTCGGCGGCATTGGCGTTTCATCCTCAGGTACGTATTCGGGCAACAGACTGACCTTCGACGCCAACATGAGCGATGCCGCCGGCCTCGGCCTCAAGGGCGGCGGCACGATGACGACATCAGGCGCGCTCACCCTTGATCTCAACTTTTCCGGCAAGGTGCCGTTCGCCTTCCTCACCAGGACACTCGCCGCGCAAGGCCTGTCCCTCAGCGGCACGGCCGACGTCGAT
Organism: Mesorhizobium sp. M1227; assembly: GCF_040318315.1. Classification (NCBI taxonomy): domain Bacteria; kingdom Pseudomonadati; phylum Pseudomonadota; class Alphaproteobacteria; order Hyphomicrobiales; family Phyllobacteriaceae; genus Mesorhizobium; species Mesorhizobium sp. M1227. The sequence goes on along the minus strand of NZ_JAMYLZ010000029.1, from coordinate 23,128 downwards.
GTGCAGGTGCGCGGCCCGGCGACGTCGCCGGTGATCTCAGGCACGGTCCGCACGTCGGGCGCCCGTCTGGTCGATGCGCGATCGGGGCTTGCGATCAACGACATCACTGCCGATGTCGCTATCGGCAATGGCGTGGCCAGGATCAACCGCCTGACCGGCACGCTGTCGACACGCGGCAGCCTTTCGGCCAGCGGCACCGTCGGCATCGATCCGGCAAAAGGTTTTCCGGCCGACCTGTCGGTCAAGCTCGTCGATGGCCGCTATACCGACGGCAAGGTGGTCACCGCCAATCTTGGCGGCGACCTGACCGTCAAGGGACCGCTCACCTCCGCGCCGGTGATTTCCGGTACGGTCAACCTGGCCAAGACCGTCATCACCGTACCCGAAAAGCTGCCCGGCTCGCTGGCCGAGCTCAACGTCAAGCACAAGAATGCGCCGGCCGCCGTGCGTGCGCAGGACAAGGCGTTGCGCCCGGCCGCTGCAAGCAGTGGCGGCGGCGGCAGCGGCCTCAACCTCGACGTCACGGTCAATGCGCCGAGCCAGATCTTCATCCAGGGCAGGGGTGTCGACGCCGAGCTCGGCGGTTCGCTGCGGCTGACCGGCCCGGCATCGTCACCCCAGGCGGTCGGCACCTTCACCTTGCGGCGCGGGCGGCTGACGATCCTTGCCAAGCGGCTGACCTTTACCGAAGGCACCGTCGGCTTTTCCGGCTCTCTGGTGCCCTACCTCAATCTCACCGCGCAGTCGAAGACGACCAGCGCCACCGTGACCATCGTGGTGTCGGGCGAGGCGAACAACCCGAAATTCACCTTCTCCTCGGTACCCGCGTTGCCGGAGGATGAGGTGCTGGCGCAGCTGATCTTCGGCCGTTCGATGTCGAACCTGTCGCCGCTGCAGATCGCGCAGCTTGCCGAGGCTGCCGGACAACTCGCCGGCGTCGGCGGCTCGACCTCTCTGCTGCAGAACCTGCGCAGCGCAATCGGAGTCGACGATCTCGACGTAATCACCGATGAACAGGGTGGCACTGCCGTCTCGGCGGGCAAGTATCTCAACGACCGTACCTATGTGACGATCCAGAAGGGCGACAGGCCGGGCTCGGGCAAGGCAACCGTCGATCTCGACGTTGGGCGCGGCGTCAAGCTGCGTGGCGAGGCAACCGACGCCGGCGAAGCCAAAGGCGGTGTTTTCTACGAACGGGAATATTGAAACCGGCCGTTCGCGCGGAACAGTTGGTTGTCCGAAGAACGAACGGCGCAGCGGCGAATGTCCCAGTTTAATTGCCCGTGGGGATTTCGGACGAAATCCCTGGCGCAGTAGCAAATTTGCGCCAAGACTGTCGTTATCGCGCGAACCGCCCTGCTTTCAAAGTTGCACATTCCTTGGCATGTTCCCAATCCCTGCCGTCTTTGACATCATGGCGCGGATGCGGAATGTTAAAAGGCAGAAAGCCAACAATGGGAGTTAGTCATGACGATCTACAAGAGTAACGGCGACCGCGTTCCCGATCACATCCTGGCCATGGCCGAAGATGCCAAGGCAGGCAAGATGGATCGTCGCGAATTTCTGGCTCTCGCCAGCGTCTTCGGCGCGTCGACGGCGATGGCTTATGGCATGCTTGGCCTCGCAGACCCCACGCCGGCCAAGGCGGAAGAGGTGAAGGGCAAGAAAGGCGGCATACTGAAGGTCGCGCAATGGATCAAGGATCCGAAGGATCCGCGCAAGTCCGACTGGTCGGAAATCGCCAATGCCGAGCGCCAGGCGCTCGAGCCGCTGGTCAAATACACCACCGAATACACGTTCCGCCCCTATCTGCTGGAGAGCTGGGACGTGAATGACGACGCCACCGAATACACGCTGCATGTGCGCAAAGGCGTCACCTGGAACAACGGCGATCCGTTCACCGCAGACGACGTCATCTTCAACCTCAAGCGTTGGGCCGACAAGAAGGCCGAAGGCAATTCCATGCCGGGTCGCCTCGGTTCGCTGGTCAAGGACGACAAGCTGGATGAGAGCGCGGTGACCAAGGTCGATGACCACACGATCAAGCTGACGCTCAGCAAGCCGGATATCGCCCTCATTCCCAACGTGTGCGACTATCCCGGCCTCATCGTCCACAAGACGTTCGACGAAAAAGGCGGCGACTTCAAGTCCTGCCCGATCGGAACCGGCCCGTTCGAGTTGGTCTCCTACGATGTCGGCCAGAAAGTGGTCTACAAGCGCCGCGAAGACAACAAATGGTGGGATGGTGACGTCTTCCTCGACGGCATCGAGTTCATCGACTACGGCACCGATCCGGCGGCGATGGTCAGCGCTTTCGAGGCAGGCGAGGTGCACACCAACTTCGAGACGTCGGCCGACTATGTGTCGATCCTCGACGGCATGGATTTGGTGAAGTCGGAGATCGTCACCGCCTCGACGATCGTCTGCCGTACCAATGTGACCAACAAGCCTTACGGCGACCAGAAGGTTCGCAACGCCCTGCAGCTCGCGGTCGACAACAATGTCGTCCTGCAACTCGGCTACGGCAATGCCGGCACGGTTGCCGAAAACCACCATGTCGCCCCGATCCATCCGGAATACTATGAATTGCCGAAGATTGCTCGCGACCCGGCCAAGGCAAAGGCGCTGATGGCCGAAGCCGGCCAGGCCGATTTCGAGCACGAACTGATCACGGTCGACGAAGACTGGCACAAGAACACAGGCGATGCGATCGCCGCGCAGATGCGCGACGCCGGCATCAAGGTCAAGCGTACAGTGCTGCCAGGTTCGACCTTCTGGAACGACTGGACGAAGTATCCGCTGTCGATGACCAACTGGAACATGCGGCCGCTCGGCGTCCAGGTTCTGGCGATCGGCTATCGCACAGGTGAGGCCTGGAACGAGACGGCCTGGTCGAATCCGGAGTGGGATGCCAAGCTCAACGCTGCGCTGGCAGTTGCCGACGCCGCCAAGCGCAAGGAAATGATGAAGGATATCGAGCAGATCCTGCAGGATTCCGGCATTATCATCCAGCCTTATTGGCGCAAGCTCTACAGCCATTCGGTCAAGGCGGTGCAGAACTACAAGATGCACCCGACCTTCGAGCGCGACTACGGCAAGGTCTGGCTCGACCAGGCCTGACCGGACGATCCGGAAAGGGGCGTCTCGCCCCTTTCCCTCGCTCTTTGCATGGTCCTTGGACCGGAAGTCGGCGCAGCAAAAAGTTGCGGACTCTTCGGCCTGGGTCTGCAATAAAAAGGGTATTGCATCTGGGACTGGTCTGAAGGCTTGTTCTGCCGCTGGCGGCAGCGCACGGCTTGCAAACCGGTTCCACCCCCCAACCCGACCGGCAGGGGACCGCCATGCTTTCTTTCGTTATCAGGCGTCTCGGCACCATGGCAGTGACGATGCTGTGCCTGACGATGATCGTCTTCTTCCTGGTCAATCTCGGGCCTAATCTGAAGAAGCTCGCGATCAGCCAGACCGAAATGCACACATCCGCCGAGCAACTTGAGGCTTGGCTGGTCAACCATGGCTATCGGCAGAATTTCTTTATCCGCTACGGCCAATGGCTGGGCATCATGCCCAAGCAGCCGGTGACCGACCCGGCGACCGGCAAGCCCGCACAGCGTTTCTCCTTCTGCAACGATCCGGTCGTGCCGACATTCTCCGGCATCCTGCAAGGCGATTTCGGTTGCTCGACCAAGTTCAAGACGACGGTCGCCTCGAAACTCTTTCCGGCGCTCAGCGCCACCGGCATCCTGATGCTCTGCGTGCTGGCCGTAATGGTGCCGATCTCGCTTTTGATCGGTATTCTCGCGGGCATGCGCGAGGGTTCACGCACCGACCGCACATTGTCGGTGGCTTCGATCGCCTCGACGGCGACGCCCGAATATGTTTCGGGCGTCATCTTCACCGTGATCTTTGCCTCCTGGCTCGGCGTGCTGAACGGTTCGGCGGCCTCGGCCAGCCAAGGCATCACCTTCTATAATTTCACCTTGCCGGTGATGACGCTGGCGATATACGGCATCGGCTACATCGCTCGCATGACCCGCGCCTCGATGGTCGAGGTAATGACACAGCAATATATCCGCACCGCCCGGCTGAAGGGCCTCTCCTTCGGCAGCGTGGTGGTAAAGCACGCTCTGCGCAACGCCCTGATCGCACCGTTCACGGTCATCATGCTGCAGTTTCCCTGGCTGCTCACCGGCGTCGTCATCGTCGAGGTGATGTTCCGCTACCAGGGGTTCGGCTACACCCTGGTCGAGGCCGCCGGCAACAACGACATCGATCTTCTGCTCGGCTGCTCGCTGGTCTCGGTGTTTATCGTCCTGATCACACAGCTCATCTCCGATGTCGGCTACGCGTTCCTCAATCCGCGCATCAGAGTTCAATAGGAGACCGGGCGGATGCAGGTCGAATATCTCAGCGCCTTCAACGTCGTACTCGGCGTGCTTGCCCGCTTCTGGCCGGTCTGGATCGCTCTCGCCCTGGTGATGGGGGCGAGCTTCGGCTACAAGAAGAAGCTAGGCCTTTACGGCCAGCTTTTCGACAGCGGCGTCGGCATCGTCGGCGTCGGCATCTGCCTGTTCTGGCTGTTTACGGCGATCTTCGCGTCGACCATCTCGCCCTTCGATCCGCTCGCCCAAGTGCCGATCATGAAGGACGCGCTGCCGGGCGCAATCGAGCCGGCGTCGAAACTTGTATACTATTTCGGCGGCGACAAGCTCGCCCGCGACGTGTTCTCCCGCATGGTCTATGGCAGCCAGATCGTGCTGATCATCGCGCCGGCGGCGACCGGTTTTGCGCTGATGGTCGGCATTACGCTCGGCCTGCCGGCCGGCTATTATGGCGGCAAGATCGACACGGTGCTGTCCTTCCTCGCCAACCTTGTGCTGGCCTTCCCGGTGATCCTCCTGTTCTACCTGCTGGTGACGCCGGGCATCATGGACACGCCGATCCCCTACGCGATGGCAGGGCTGTTCTTCCTGTTTCCGATCATCTTCTTCAGTGTGCTGTTCTGGACACGCTACAAGAACCGCCCCGACCGCCTCTATATCCTGCTTGGCCTGACGTTGGTACTTGGCGGCTGGATCTATGCAGGCCTTGTCTTCGATGCCGATCCGTTCAAGATCATCCACATCGATCCCAACCAGCTCAACATCTTCGTGGCGGTGGTGTTCGCCTCCAGCCCCGGCGTGTTCCGCATCGTGCGCGGCCTGGTCATGGATATCAAAACGCGCGACTATGTTGCGGCGGCACAAACGCGCGGTGAATCGCCCTGGTACATCATGCTGTGGGAGATATTGCCCAATGCGCGCGGGCCGCTTATCGTCGACGCCTGCCTGCGCATCGGCTACACCACGATCCTGCTCGGTACGCTCGGCTATTTCGGGCTGGGACTGGCGCCGGAAAGCCCGGACTGGGGCACGGCGATCAAGGATGCAAGCCGGCTGCTGCGCTCCTTCATCCACCCGGCGCTGCCGCCGACGATCGCATTGATGTCGTTCGTGCTCGGCCTCAACCTCCTGGCGGATTCGCTGCGCGAACAGTCTATGAAAGATTGATGCCGGGAAAGATTGACGCCGGGAAGATCGATGCCGGGTTCGGCCCGACATGCCTGAAGAACAAGGATTGGAGCGACCCATGAATGAGGCAGTTCGAAATCCCGCCAAGCCGACGAATGGCCCGATCATCGAGATCGAGAACCTGTCGATCTCCTTCTTCACCCGCAAGGGCGAAATCCCGGCAGTCATGGATTTTTCCTGCACGGTCATGCCTGGCGAGGCGATGGGTATTGTCGGCGAATCCGGCTGCGGCAAGTCGACCGTGTCGCTGGGCATCATGCGCGACCTCTCCAACATCGGAAAGATCGTCGGCGGAAAGATCAAATTCCAGGGCAAGGACATGGGAGAACTGTCCGACGAGGAACTGCGAGCTATCCGCGGCAACAAGATCGCGATGATCTACCAGGAGCCGATGGCCAGTCTTAACCCGGCGATGAAGGTCGGCCAGCAGCTGATGGAAGTGCCACTGATCCACGACAAGGTGTCGAAGGACGAAGCTTACAAACGCGCCTTGGAAATGGTGCGCGCGGTGAAGCTGCCGGATCCCGAGCGCATGATGCGTTCCTACCCGCACCAGCTTTCCGGCGGTCAGCAGCAGCGCATCGTCATTGCCATGGCGCTGCTGTCGAAGCCGGCGCTGCTTCTGCTCGACGAGCCGACGACAGCGCTCGACGTGACGGTTGAGGCCGGCATCGTCGACTTGGTCAAGGGGCTGGGCGAGAAGTTCGGCACCTCGATGATCTTCGTGTCGCACAACCTCGGCCTGATCCTGGAGACCTGCGACCGCATCACGGTGATGTATTCGGGCGAAGCGGTGGAGACCGGCAGGATCAAGGACGTCTTCGACCGGATGCGCCATCCCTACACGCAAGGCCTGTTCCGCTCGATCCCGTTGCCGGGCGCCGACAAGAATTCGCGGCCGCTGATATCCATCCCGGGGCAGTTGCCGCTACCGCACGAGCGGCCGAAGGGCTGCAATTTCGGCCCGCGCTGCCACCATTTCGTCGAGGGCGTCTGCAACGCCGCCGAAATTCCGATGATCGCGGTCGAAGGCCATGACGGGCATTTCTCGCGCTGTGTGCGCTTCAACGAGATCGACTGGGAGGCGCTGCCACCCGGCGCCAAGAAGGTCAACGAGCGGGTGGTACCCGGTGCGCCGGTGCTCCAGATCGAAGACCTCCGGAAGTACTACAAGGTCGGTGGCAGCGAAGTGTTCGGCTCGAGCGAGGGCCGTGTCGTCAAGGCCAACGAGACGATCTCGTTCATGGCGCGCGAATCCGAGACCGTCGCTATCGTCGGCGAATCCGGCTGCGGAAAATCGACCCTGGCCAAGGTGCTGCTCGGCCTCGAAACGGCAAGCTCCGGCCGCGTCAAGCTCGGCAACAAGGAGATTCAGTCGACCGGGATCGAGAAGCGCAGCGTCGACACGGTGTCATCGATCCAGATGGTGTTCCAAAATCCGTTCGACACGCTCAATCCCAGCCATTCGGTCGGTTCGCAGATCATCCGTACGCTGGAAAAGTTCAACGTCGGCGACACGGTGGCCGACCGCCGCAAGCGAATGCTGGAACTGCTGGACCTGGTGAAGCTGCCGAGGGCGTTCGAGACGCGCAAGCCGCGCCAGCTTTCAGGCGGCCAGAAACAGCGCATCGGCGTGGCGCGGGCCTTTGCCGGCGACGCCAAGGTGGTGGTGGCCGACGAGCCGGTCTCGGCACTGGATGTGTCGGTCCAGGCCGCGGTCACCGAGCTCTTGATGGACATCCAGCGCAAGAACAAGACGACGATGCTGTTCATCAGCCACGATCTGTCGGTGGTGCGCTACATCGCCGACCGCGTAGTCGTCATGTATCTCGGCTATATCGTTGAGCAAGGCACGACCGACCAGATATTCGCGCCGCCCTATCACCCCTACACCGAGGCATTGCTGTCGGCGATCCCGATCGCCGACACAAGCGTGGTCAAGAAGCACATCGTGCTGGAGGGCGACATCCCTTCGGCGATGAACCCGCCGTCCGGCTGTCCGTTCCAGACGCGCTGCGGCTACAAGAAACTGGTGCCGGACAACCTTTGCGAAACCAAGGTGCCGCCAGTCAAAAATCTCGGCGACGGCCATATGAGCCTGTGCTGGCTGTCCGACGACGTGCTGGCGAAAATGGAGCCGGTGATCAAATTCGACAAGGAGCACGCCGCAAATGAGGGCGTGCCGGATGATGCAAACCACGGTGTTGGCCCGGGCTTTGCCGGAGATCCGCCCAAGCGCCCGCATGGAAAGACTGGCAGCGTTGAAGCCGATGCCGAGGGCCAGGCAGTGGAGAATGCCGAAGCGGTCGCCAAAGCCCGCCGTCACGAGGTTCGCGACGAGGTTTCAGAGACCGGCACCTCAAGCTCTGCCGACAGCGTGGTGGCACCAATCATGCCGCCGACTGTCGGCGACGGCCGACAGGCCGAGGACGCCACGCGCAAGCCGCGCAAACCCAAGGGCGGCTGAGAGCCGTTAATAGGCTAGGGCGCGCATTGCCGTAGCTGCGCGGCGTAGTCCTGCGCCATCTGTTCGGTGGCATGCGCATAGCGCTGCACGTCGGCGTCGCCGCGACTGCCGCGCTTGTAGGCATTCCAGCCGAGATAGTAGGCGAGATACAGATTGTAGGTGTCGTTGCGGGCGACGCCGAGCGTGTCGGCGGTCTTGGAATGATACCAGCCGACGAAATCGACGGCATCGGCAAACCTGGTGCGGCGCGCCGCCCAGCTTCCGGTCTCGTTCTGGTATTGCGCCCAGGTGCCGTCGAGCGCCTGCGAGAAGCCGGTGGCGCTGGAGATATGTTTCCAGGGAATGAAGCCCAGCAGCTTGGTGCGCGGCGGCCTTGCGTTGCTCTTGAAGCCGGATTCCTTGCGCACCGTCGCCATCAGCACGGGAACCGGCACACCGTATTTCTGCTCGGTGCGTTGTGCCGCCGCCTGCCAATTGTCGAACCAGCCGTCATTCTGGTCGAAAACGGCGCACACATCGTTGATATGGTTCGGTGGCGTCGCGCAGCCCGAAAGCGCCAGCGGCGCGGCAATCGCTATAATTTTACTAAAACTCGACCTACGCATCGGAAGAGCATTAGGCCGAAAACATAAAAGGAATCTTGCTGTCTTTCTTAACGGCTCATCGGCCGCTTTGGCCGACACTGAGCAGGTATAAACATTCCGACGTTTGTTGTCGCTTTTACCGACGTGAAATTCCCGGAATGCCGCCTTGGCTAAAATCACGCCCGCAGGTGGCGGATTCTTGACAGCCCGATCCTCGTCCCGGCGCTTTGATGCGCCGCATGAGCGAACCAAGACGCAAGCGCGGCGCCGAGCGAACCAGCAACAGGGGACCGACCGCCATCCCGCAACTGTCGCTCAGGCGGGTGACAAATCCTTATCCGCCGATGGCGATGCTCTCGGCCGACCAGATCGAGGCGATCCACCAGGCGTCGATGCATATCCTGGAGAATTTCGGCATCGAGGTGATGAGCCCGCCGGCGCTGTCGCTGTTCGAGAAGGCCGGAGCCAAGGTCGATCATGCCACGATGAACGTCCGCATCGATCGCGGCATGATCGAGGAAGCGCTGAAGACGACGCAGTCCAGCTATACGCTGACGCCGCGCAATCCCGCCCATGCCGTCCACCTCGGCGGCAATACCATCAACTTCACGCTCGTCGCCGGGCCGCCGAATGTGCACGACATGGAGCGCGGCCGCCGTGCCGGCAATTTGCGCGATTATTCCGATCTCGTCCGGCTGGCGCAGCATTTCAACTGCATCCACATGCTAGGCAACCAGGTCTGCGCGCCGGTAGAATTGCCGGCGAATTCCCGTCATCTCGACACCTATTTCACCAATCTGACACTGACCGACAAAAGCTTTCACGTCTCGGCCATCGGCCGCGGCAGGGCGCTCGACGGCATCGAAATGATGGCAATCGCGCGCGGACTGACGCTTGACGAGATGCGCCACGATCCCGGCGTCACCACGATCATTTCGGTCAATTCGCCGCGCCGCTTCGACGAGATGATGGCCGAGGGGCTGATGACGATGGCCGAGTTCGGCCAGTCGGTGGCGGTAACGCCATTCACGCTGATGGGGGCGATGAGCCCGGTGACGCTTGCCGGCGCGCTCGCCCAGCAGAATGCCGAGGCGCTGTTCGGCGTGGTGCTGACGCAGCTCGTCCGGCCCGGCGCGCCGGTGATGTATGGCGCCTTCACCTCCAATGTCGATATGAAATCGGGAGCGCCGGCGTTCGGCACGCCTGAAAACACCAAGGCGAATATCGCGTCCGGACAGTTGGCGCGGCGTTACAACCTGCCTTATCGCACAACGCCGGGCTCGGCTTCCAATGCCGCCGACGCGCAAGGCGCCTATGAGACGCTGATGGCGCTGTGGGGCGCGGTGCTCGGCCATGGCAACCTGGTCTACCATGCCGCCGGCTGGCAAGAGGGCGGACTGACGGCGTCGTTCGAAAAGTTCATCATCGACGTCGAGATGATCCAGCACATGATGGAGTTTTTGCGCCCGATCGAGGTCAACGAGGCCGAGCTTGCTGTCGAGGCTCTGGGTGCGGTTCCGACCGGCGGCCACTTCTTCGGCGAGCCGCACACTCTGGAGCGCTACGCCACAGCCTTCTACCAGCCGATGCTGTCCAACTGGCAAAATTTCGAGGCCTGGCAGGAGGCTGGCGGGCTCGATGCCACGGCGCGGGCGACGAGGCTTTGGAAGAAGGCGCTGGAGGACTATGTCGAGCCGGTGATGGAAGTCTCCAGGCGCGAGGCGCTTGAGACGTACGTGGCCAAGCGCAAGGAAGCGATCGGGCAAAGCGAGCCGTGATGATCGAAGGCTCGCGCTCGTGGGGCTCCTCCCCGAATTCATCGTTCCCATCCAACTCGTTGACGTCAGAGAGAATCCCATGAAATCGCATGCAAAGGTCGTGGTTATCGGTGGTGGCGTCGTCGGGTGCTCCGTGCTGTTCCATCTGGCCCGGCACGGCTGGACAGACATCGTGCTTCTGGAGCGCGATGAATTGACCTCCGGCTCGACCTGGCACGCCGCCGGCGGCATGCACACGATCAATGGCGATCCCAATGTCGCCAAGCTGCAGAAATACACAATCTCGCTCTACAAGGAGATCGAGGAACTGTCCGGCCAGGCGACCGGCGTGCATTTGACTGGCGGCGTCTTGCTGGCGGCGACCGAGGCGCGGCTCGACTGGCTGCGCGGTGTCATCGCCAAGGGCCGCTATCTCGGCATCGAGCTCGAGGAGATATCGCCAAACGAGGCGGCCGAGCTGATGCCGTTGCTCGATCCCAAGCAGTTCGTCGGTGCCGTGCGCAACAAGGAGGACGGTCATCTCGATCCGTCCGGCGTCACCCACGCCTACGCCAAGGCCGCGAGGAAGCTTGGTGCCGAGGTCGAGCGTTTCACCAAGGTCGAGGACATCGTGCGCCGCGCCGACGGGTTGTGGCGTGTCATCACCAACAAGGGCGAGGTTGTGGCCGAGCATGTCGTCAACGCCGGCGGCCTGTGGGCGCGTGAGGTCGGCCGCATGGTCGGGCTGGAGCTGCCGGTGCTGGCGATGGAGCACATGTACCTGATCACCGAGGACATGCCGGAAGTCGCCGCCTGGAACCAGAAGGCTGGTTCCGAAATCATCCATGCCGTGGATTTCGACGGCGAGCTGTATTTGCGCCAGGAACGCGGCGGCATGCTGATGGGCACTTATGAAAAGGCCAACAAGCCATGGTCCGAATTCCAGACGCCATGGAATTTCGGCCACGAACTGCTGGAGCCCGATATCGACCGCATCGCACCGTCGCTGGAGGTTGGCTTCCGGCATTTCCCGGCGTTCCAGAACACCGGCATCAAGCAGATCATCAACGGACCCTTCACCTTCGCGCCGGACGGCAATCCGCTGGTCGGGGCGGTGCGCGGCCTGCCGGGGTTCTGGGTGGCCTGTGGTGTCATGGCCGGGTTCTCGCAGGGCGGCGGCGTCGGCCTGGCGCTGTCGAACTGGATGATCGAGGGCGATCCCGGCGCCGACATCTGGGCGATGGATGTGTCGCGCTACGGTGACTGGGCCACGATGGCCTATACCAACGCCAAGGTGCGCGAGAATTATTCGCGGCGGTTTTCGATCCGCTTCCCGAACGAGGAACTGCCGGCTGGGCGACCGCTCAAGACGACGCCGGTCTATGATCTGTTGTCGGCCGAGGGCGCGCAATGGGGCGTCGCCTATGGGCTGGAAGTGCCGCTGTGGTATGCGCCCGAAGGGGTCAAGGACGAATTCTCCTGGCGCCGCTCGAGCGACTTCGAGCATGTCGCGAAAGAAGTGGAGACGGTTCGGCAACGCGTTGGTCTGTCGGAAATCTCGTCATTTGCCAAATACAGAGTCACCGGCGCGGGCGCAGCAACCTGGCTCGACAGTATGCTCGCGTGCAAATTGCCAAGGCCCGGCCGCATGACGCTGGCGCCGATGCTGAAGGAAGACGGCAGGTTGATCGGCGATTTCACGCTGGCCAATCTCGGCGGTCCAAATTCTGCAAGTAAGAATTGGTTCCTGGCCGGCAGCGGTGTCGCCGAGCAGTACCACATGCGCTGGTTCGAAGCGCATCTGCCGAAGGACGGCTCTGTTAGCATCGAGGCGCTGGGAGCAAAACTCACCGGCCTGTCGATCGCCGGGCCGAGCGCGCGTAACCTTCTTGAAAAGATCACACGATCTGATGTGTCGAATACGGCCTTTCCGTTCATGGCCATCAGCAGGATGGATATCGGCATGGCGCCGTGCCTGGTCGGGCGCGTCAGCTACACCGGCGACCTCGGCTACGAAATCTGGGTGGCGCCGGAATATCAGCGTGCAGCCTACCAGGCGCTGATGGGGGCGGGCGAGGAATTCGGCATCGGCCTGTTCGGCTCGCGCGCGCTCAATGCGCTGCGGCTCGAGAAGAATTACGGCTCATGGGCGCGCGAATACCGGCCGATCTATGGGCCGCTGGAGGCCGGCCTCGACCGCTTCGTCGCGTATGGCAAAGAGGCCGATTTCATCGGCAAGCAGGCGGCACTGGCCGAGCGCAAGCAAGGCGGCAGACTGCGGCTGCGGGCCTTTGTCGTCGATACTGTCGATGCCGACGTCATCGGCGACGAGCCAATCTGGTACGGCGGTGCCGTGCGCGGTTGGGTCACGTCGGGCGGCTACGCACATCATTCGAAAAAATCCGTCGCCATGGGTTATGTGCCGAAAGAGATCGCCGATGAGGCCAACGGTTTCGAGATCGAGCTATTGGGCAAGCGTTACGCCGCACGCATGCAGCAGACACCGCTGTTCGACGCCAATTTCGAGCGGATGCGCGGTTGAGGAACCGAGTGGCATAGCGAAGTCGCCGTGCCGGTGGCACGATGAAAGGGGGAGGACGATTTCGCGATAGTGAAAATTCTTTCGCGCGGTGACCTTTGGTTTTATTGTCGAGCTGCGGCGGAAGGCTGGGCAATTGCTTCGGAGGTCCACCATGCCCGACGTGTATGCGCAGATCACAACCGCTGATCCGGCTGTTGTCGCGGTTCTTATCAACGCGATGGAGTTGCGGGCCGCAGACCCGCGCCAGAAGGCAATTCGCCACTCGTTTTTCTCGTCGATCGATTTTCCGGAAAGGGCACGCGTCCTCGAAGGCGGCTGCGGCTCGGGACCGATCAGTCGCGAGCTTGCGCGCTGGCCGGGGGTGAACGAGGTTGTTGGGCTCGATCCGTCGCCGATATTTCTGGCGAAGGCGCGCGAGCTTGCCGCGGATATCCCCAACCTGAACTTCGTCGAAGGGGATGCCAGGTCGCTGCCGCACGAGGACAACTCGTTCGATGTGGTCATCTTCCATACCTGCCTGACCCATGTGCCCGGTCCCGAAAAGGCCCTGACGGAATCGTTGCGCGTGCTTCGCCCAGGCGGCTGCCTGGCGATCTTCGACGGCGATTACGCGACGACGACGGTCGCCATCGGCGATCATGATCCGCTGCAGGATTGCGTGGATGCCGCAATGGCGGCGCTGGTGAATGACCGCTGGCTGACGCGCCGGCTGCCGCTGCTGGCGAAATCGGCGGGCTTTGTCGTCGAAAAATTCGACAGCTACGGCTACGCCCAAATTGCCGCGCCCGACTACATGCTGACTCTGGTCGATCGCGGCGCCGATATTCTGGCCGGCTGGAAGCGACTCGACAACGCGCTTGGCGACGGGCTGAAGCACGAGGCGCGCCGGCGTGTCGAAGCCGGAGAGTTCTTCGGGTTCATCGCCTTCGCGGGCCTGATTGCGCGCAAGTCGGCCTGAGCGCGCGCTGATCCGCCCGGCTACGATGTTTTGCGGTTGTCCAGTGCCAGGGCGCCGGGGCCGGCGAATACCAGATAGAAGAAGATGAAGCAGAAGGAGATCGCGGCATCGCCGCCATTGTTGACCGGGAAGAAGCTCTGCGGCATGTGCGCCATGAAATAGGCGATCGCCATCTCGCCGCTGAGAAGGAATGCCACCGGCCTGGTGAAAAGCCCCAATACCAGCAGGATGCCGCCTCCGAATTCCAGGATGGCCGCGGTCAGCGATAGCCCGCTCATGGTGCCGGCATGGTCGCCGACGGGGAAATTGAACAGTTTCTGGGTGCCGTGCTCAATGAACTGCAGCGCCGTCATGATGCGCAAGGCGGCAAGGGCGAACGGTTGATATCCGGCGAGGCCTTCGAAAAGCTTCATCTACGACTCCATTTTCACCTAGCCCGGCCATAGGTCATCGCCAAAGGCCGGACCATTCACATAGTCCGGCCTTCATTCAACTGTCGGTGAGTGAGTCGTGAGGCGTGCTGCAGCCTTGGGGCCGCACGATGGCGGCCCCGCAATTGGCGCGGCCTGTTACCGCGTCGGTGCCATTAGCGCGAAATGGGCGCCTTGCGGATCCGTGCACTGTACGATCCAGCTGCCGCCGGGGACCTCCATCGGACCCATCAGGATCTTGCCGCCATTGTCGGTGACGCGCTTGGCTGCCGCGTCGATGCCGGGCACGTTGAAATAGAACTGCCAGACCGGCGCCGGGATCTGCTCGGGCTTGTTCATCATGCCGCCAACGGGCTCGCCGCCGAAGGCGAAAAGCTGGTAGACGCCCATCGGACCCATATCCATGGCGTCGCCCTTCTCCCAGCCGAACTGGCTGGAATAGAAATCGAACGCCGCCTTCCAGTCTGACGTGTAGAGCTCATGCCAGCCGATGTTGCCGGGGGTCGCCAACGGTAGCGGCGGCTGGTCGGGGCCGCTGGGCTGCAGGAAGTTGAACATCGCGCCTTGCGGGTCTGCAACGACGGCGAAGCGGCCGACGCCAGGAATGTCGTCGGGCTCGCGGTGAACCGCGCCACCAGCCTTCTTGAGGGAGGCCGTTGCGGCATCGATGTCCCTGGTGAGGATATAACCGACCCAGGCCGGCGGCATGCCCATCTTGCGCGCGTCATCGGGCAGCGTCATCATCCCGCCGACGCCGCGCTCGCCGACATTCATGACGATATAGCGCGGCATGCCCTGGGCCCCTTCGAAAGGCTGCCCCCTCCAGCCCACCACGGAGGTGTAAAACGCCTCGGCGGCGTCGAGATCGGTGGTCATCAGCTCGTACCAGAAGAAGGGCATGGGGGACTGTGGCATTGTCGTGCTCCTTGCGGTTTGTACATCGATCATGCGCGATCCATTCTAGGACGATCTTCACGACGAAAATCCGACAGCCAACCAAAAAAGATGACGGCAAATTGGAAATGTTACCGGGTTGCGCGCCCTGCGGTTTTCGACTTTGCTCGCAGTCAACGAGGGGTTGTTGATCCATGCGCCGGATGTCGCTCACTTCCGAACTTGTCGCGCTGTGCCATCGGGAGGAGGCCGATCCCGGCCCCGATGGCAGCTGGACGCAGCTGACGGACGAAGACTTCAGGGCCCTTTGCCTTCGGTGATCAAAACCAACGCTAAGCTTACCAGGCTGACCACTCAGTCCAGCAACGGCAGTGCCGCTATGGCCAAGCTTCCCTGTCGGCGGCTTTGGTAACATGAGTACACTTGTCATGTTTATTCGTGGCTTTTCAGCAGTTTGCACAGAAAATTGACCAATTGATAAAAAAACAAAACGTGCTAGCCTTCCCCAAAACAAGAACATGGGGAACTGACGATGCCAGAAGGCCAGTTCAAGCAAGGCATTGCCGGCGGGCGGCTTTCGCCGGGACAATATGCCGATAATTTTGCCGACCTGCACCCGCCGCTCGATCATCACGAGGCGCTGGTCGAGTCCGACCGCTGCTATTTCTGCTATGACGCGCCGTGCATGAATGCATGCCCGACCTCGATCGACATCCCGCTGTTCATCCGCCAGATTTCGACGGGCAATCCGATCGGCTCAGCCAAGACTATTTTTGACCAGAACATTTTGGGCGGCATGTGCGCCCGCGTCTGCCCGACCGAGACGCTATGCGAAGAAGTCTGCGTGCGGGAGGTGGCCGAAGGCAAGCCGGTGCAGATTGGTCGCCTTCAGCGCTACGCCACCGATGTCGCCATGGCCGAAAACAAGCAGTTCTACGAGCGCCCCGAACCGACCGGCAAGACGGTCGCCGTGGTCGGCGCCGGACCGGCCGGGCTTGCCGCCGCGCATCGGCTCTCCCGCTACGGCCACGACGTGACCATCCTGGAAGCCCGCCCGAAGCCCGGCGGCCTCAATGAGTACGGTATCGCCGCCTATAAGAGCGTCGACAATTTCGCCCAGGCTGAAGTCGACTATGTCACGTCGATCGGCGGCATTGACATCCAGAACGGCAAGGCGCTCGGCCGTGATTACCAGCTGTCGGACCTGACCAGGAATTACGATGCGGTGTTCCTCGGCATGGGGCTTGCCGGCGTCAATGCCTTGCGAGCGGAAGGCGAGGAGGCGCAAGGCGTCACCAATGCCGTCGAGTTCATTGCCGAGCTTCGTCAGGCCAGTGATCTGGCCAGCCTGCCGGTCGGCCGGCGTGTTGTCGTCATCGGCGGCGGCATGACGGCGATCGACGCGGCGGTGCAATCGAAGCTGCTCGGAGCCGAAGAGGTGACGATCTGCTATCGGCGCGGCCCGGAGCACATGAATGCCTCCGAATTCGAGCAGGATCTGGCTGCCGCCAACGGCGTCATCATCCGGCACTGGTTGCAGCCGAAGCGGGTCATTGCCGATGCCGGCAAGGTGTCGGCGATCGAGCTCGAATACACCGCGATGGACGGCGACAGGCTCGTCGGCACCGGCGAGCGGCTGACGCTCGTCTCCGATCAGGTGTTCAAGGCGATCGGCCAGAGTTTTGTCCCGGCTGCGCTCAACGGCAGCGGGGCTTTGCTTGACCTGGAAGCCGGCCGCATCAAGGTCGACGCCGAAGGCCGCACCTCGCTGCCAAACGTCTGGGCCGGCGGCGACTGCATCTTTGGCGGCGACGACCTGACAGTCTCGGCCGTCGCACAAGGCCGCGACGCGGCGGAAAGCATTCATCGGGCACTGACCTCGAACGGGAGGGCATGAGCATGGCAGACATCCGCAACAATTTCGTCGGCATCAAATCGCCGAACCCGTTCTGGCTGGCTTCGGCGCCGCCGACCGACAAGGCCTATAACGTCATCCGCGCCTTCAAGGCTGGCTGGGGCGGCGTTGTCTGGAAGACGCTCGGCGAAGAAGGGCCGCCGGTGGTCAACGTCAACGGGCCGCGCTACGGCGCCATCTGGGGCGCCGATCGTCGCCTGCTTGGCCTCAACAATATCGAGCTGATCACCGACCGTGACCTGCAGGTCAATCTGCGCGAGATCAAGCAGGTCAAGATGGACTGGCCCGACCGGGCGATCGTCGTCTCGCTGATGGTGCCGTGCGAGGAGCATGCCTGGAAGGCGATCCTGCCGGTAGTCGAGGAGACCGGCGCTGACGGCATCGAGCTCAATTTCGGCTGCCCGCACGGCATGTCGGAACGCGGCATGGGTGCGGCAGTCGGCCAGGTGCCGGAATACATCGAAATGGTGGTGCGTTGGTGCAAGGCCAATACCCGCATGCCGGTCATCACCAAGCTGACGCCCAACATCACCGACATACGCAAGCCGGCACGCGCTGCCCTTGCCGGCGGCACCGACGCGGTGTCGCTGATCAACACCATCAATTCGATCACCGGCGTCAATCTCGACAATTTCGCACCGGAGCCGACGATCGACGGCAAAGGTTCGCATGGCGGCTATTGCGGTCCGGCGGTGAAGCCGATCGCCATGAACATGGTGGCCGAGATCGCGCGCGACCCGGAAACGCATGGCCTGCCGATCTCCGGTATCGGCGGCATCACCACCTGGCGCGACGCCGCCGAATTCATGGCGCTCGGCGCCGGCAATGTGCAGGTGTGCACGGCGGCGATGACCTACGGCTTCAAGATCGTGCAGGAGATGATCGCCGGCCTGGAAAACTGGATGGACGAGAAGGGCCATGCCACGCTCGACGACATCATTGGCCGTGCCACGCCCAACGTCACCGACTGGCAGTATCTCAACCTCAACTACGTCGCCAAGGCGCATATCGACCAGGAGGCCTGCATCAAATGCGGCCGCTGCCACATCGCCTGCGAGGACACTTCGCACCAGGCCATCACCAGCATGGTCGACGGCGTCAGGCATTTCGAGGTGATCGAGGCCGAATGCGTCGGCTGCAATCTCTGCGTCAATGTCTGTCCGGTCGAGAACTGCATCACCATGGAGGCGCTGGCGGTCGGCGTGATGGACCAGCGCACCGGCAGGCCGGTGTCGCCGATCTATGCCAACTGGACGACGCATCCGAACAATCCGATGGCCAAGGTGGCGGCGGAATAGCATTGCGAAAAAAGCGGCGTCCATGGGCGCCGCTTTTTGACTTTCCTATTGCGGATAAAAGATATCCAAGATAATCTATATCCATGAACAGGAGAGCGAAATGAAGCTGGGCGAAGGCGTCGAAGCGGCCATCCACTGCGCCGCGATGCTCGCCGGCGTTGATGGCGCCGCGACCTTGCCAGGTGCGGCCATGGCCGAAGCGTTCGGGCTGTCGCCGAGCTATCTGCTTAAGCATCTCAACGCGCTGACTGCGTCCGGCATTCTGGAATCAGTGCCGGGGCCGTCCGGCGGCTACCGGCTGGCGCGGCCGGCGGAACGCATAACGCTGCTCGATATCGTGCTGGCCGTCGAGGGGCGTGAACCGGCGTTCCGCTGCGCCGAAATCCGCCAGCGCGGCCCAGCGAAGCTCGATGCCTCGGTATACGTCAAACCCTGCGGCATCAACGTAGCCATGCTGAAGGCCGAGCGTGCCTATCGCGCCGCGCTCGCCGACGCCCGGCTGTCCGACATCGTTGCAGAATACACCGCCGATGCCGATCCCCGTTCGGTCGCCGCGAACTGCGCCTTCGTCGAGCGCCATCGGCGGCCGCAGAAATCAAGTTCAACCAAGCAAGCATGAAAGGCTACAGACGATGAAACAGAGGCTGCAATTTTTCGGCGCGGCGCCGGAGATCATGAAGGCGGTGTCGGCGCTCAACAAGGCAGTCGACGAATGCGGGCTCGAAAAAAGCCTGTTGCATCTGATCAAGCTCAGGGCGTCGCAGATCAACGGCTGCTCGTATTGCGTCGAGATGCATAGCCGCGAAGCGCGCCGCGACGGCGAAAGCGAGCAGCGGCTCTATCTCGTCTCCGCCTGGAAGGAATCGCCGCTGTTTTCAGAGCGCGAACGCGCGGCCTTGGCCTGGACCGACGCGCTGACCAGGATTGCCGACAACGGTGTGTCGGACGAACTCTATGCAAGGACGCTCGAGTATTTCTCGGAAGAGGAGCTGGTCAAGCTCTCGGTTGCGCTCGGCATGATCAACACCTGGAACCGGCTTTGCGTTCCGTTTCATGCAATCCATCCGATGCCAGCAGTCTTGGCCGCTTGAGCATGGACCAGGCGCGGGGCTTTGCGCCGCGCGCCTCTTTTCTGCCCAAGGACCCGACAGCATGTTTTCAAACTTTGATAGTGAGGTCCTATTCGCCGCCCGCCTGCTGCTTGGCGGCGCCTTTGTCTTTGCCGGCCTGCGCAACATTCAGAACGCGGCGTCGGTGAGCCAATTGATGACGACGCGCGGCGTGCCGCAGGCACGGCTGGTTCTTTGGCTGGGGATCGTCCTGCAGATCATTGCCGGAGCACTGGTGATCGCGGGCATCTGGACCGCTCCGGCGGCGGCATGCCTGATCCTGTTCCTGATCGTCGCCACGCCGATGTTCCATAACTTCTGGGACAATCAGGGCCCGGAGCGCGCGTCCCGCATCAATGGCTTTGTCGGCAACGTCGCGCTGGCCGGAGGATTTCTGGCGCTGATCGCGCAGTCGCTTTGACAACGACTGATGCCTCTTGGAGGCAGCCGCTCACGCCGCATACCGCAAGCCGCCATCACAGGTCAGGACCTGGCCGGTGACGAAGCTGTTCGAAACCAGGAACGCAATTGCCTCGGCGACGTCCTCGGCGCGGCCGATGCGGCCGACCGGCGTCTTGCCGGCATACTCGGCAAACACCGCATGGCGCTGTTCATCGGGCGGGAAATCCCACCACGGCGTGTCGATGACGCCCGGCGCCACGACATTGACGCGTAGCGGCTTCAGCTCCATTGCCAGGATCGGCACCACGGTCAGCAGCATGCCGTTGACGGCGGCGATGCCGGCGACACCCGGCGCCGACAATTGCGCCGACACCGCCGAGATGAAAGTCACCGACCCGTTCTTGTTCAGCGTCGGCAAGGCGGCCTGCAGGCAGGAGAGCTGTGGCCGGACCTTCTCGTCGACGCCGCCGCCGATGTCGGTCAGGTCAAGCGTTTCGAACGCGCCGAGGCCCTTGCCGCCGCTGGCGGCCAGCACCAGGTGATCGAAAGGGCCGAGATCGTTGAAGAACCGGCGAACCTCGTCCGGCTTCGCGGCATCGAAGGCAGCTTTTCCGACAGCGCCGCCAAGGCTTTGCCATGCATTGTCGAGCCGTTCCCTGCTGCGCCCGGTGATAGTCACCTTCATCCCCGGGCCGAGCAGCTTTGTCGCGGTGGCGAGGCCGATGCCGGAGGAGCCACCGACGATCACGGCGTGCTGCGTTTTCTCGGTCATGAATTTTCTTTCTTCGATGTTGCGGAGGCGGGTGCGAGCCCGACAAGGCCGAGGCTCAATTCACGCAACTGTTGCCTCGCCTTCGCGTCATAGGCTTGCGCATCGGCGCGGGATTCCCTTTGGCCGTCGAAATAGAGGCCGCTTCGCCCTTCGAGCGCCGGCGATGTGGCGAGATTGATGATGGCTTCGGCGCCGGTTTCGACCGAACTCCAGGGTGTGACGCCCGCCTGCCGCACCATCGTGGTGTTCATGTAGCTTGCCGGATGCAGGCTGTTGACCGTGACGCCGGTGCCGTTCAGCTGCTCCGCCAGATCGATGGTGAACATGATCTGCGCCAGCTTGCTCTGGCAGTAGGCACGAACGCCGTCATAGGAGCGGGTCAGCATGACATCGTCGAAGTCGATCGCCTGCTGGCCGGCCGAGGCGACGTTGATGATGCGCGCCGGCGCGCTGGCCTTGAGCAGTGGCAGCAGCTCCGTGGTGAGCAGGAAGCCGGCGAGATAATTGACGGCAAAACGCAACTCGTAGCCGTCGGCGCTAACCTGTCGTTTGGAGTTGGGGCCGGCTGTGCCGACGCCGGCATTGTTGATAAGGATATCGAGCCGCTTGGTCCTTGCGCGCACCGCCTCGGCGAGGCGGCGGACCTCGGCCAGGGAGGAGAGATCGGCGACCAGCAGCTCGGCCTTGCCGCCGGCGGCTTCGATTTCGGCCACGGTCGCCTTGCCCCTAGTCGCGTCGCGGCCATGCACCAGGATACGAGCGCCGCCGGCGCCGAGGCTTTGCGCGACGACGCGGCCGACGCCGTCGGTCGATCCTGTGATGAGCATTGTCTTGTCTTTCAGTTCCATGTTCAGAGCCTCCATGTCATCGCTCTGAACGGAAAGATGGGGCACCGGCCACTTGCCAAACAGTTCAAACTTTATCCTGGTATCGATACTGCTATAATAGCACCGATGGATTCACCGACACACTCCGCCGAAGACAGCCGCCGCCGCGAGCTTGGCGCCTTCCTGCGCTCGCGGCGCGAAAGGCTGACGCCTTCGGCCACCGGCATCCCGACGGGGTTGCGCCGGCGCACGCCCGGGCTGCGGCGCGAGGAAGTGGCGATGATCGCCGGCGTCGGCACGACCTGGTACACCTGGCTGGAGCAGGGCCGCGACGTTCGGCCGTCGGTGGAAGTGCTGACGGCGCTCAGCCGGGCGCTGCGCCTGGACACGGCTGAGCAACGGCATCTGTTCATTCTTGCCGGCCGCCCGCAGCCGGAGCGACGCGTCGATGCGCCGGAAAAGGTCGACGGTCCCTTGCTGCACATGCTGCAGAGCCTGGTCCTGCAGCCGGCCTATGTCCTTGGGCGGCGCTGGGATGTGCTGGCCTGGAACTCTGCCGCGGCAGCCGTGTTCGGCGACTATGGCGTGCTGGAGGGCGATGCCCGCAACATCGTCCATATGGTTTTCACCAGCCCGCAGCATCGGCGCCTGCTCGTTGACTGGGAGGAACTGGCGCGTGCCGTGCTGGCGTCATTCCGGGCAGAAAGCGCCAGATATGTCGGCGATCCGGATTTCGAGCGGCTGATCGCGCTGATGACGCGCTCGAGCCCGGAGTTTCGCGCCTGGTGGCCGCTACGCGACGTGGCCCGTAACCTATCGGGTGTAAAGCATGTCAGGCATCCGATAGCGGGTGCCATGGCGTTCGAGCATATGAGCCTGTCGATCGACGACGGCTCCGACATGAAACTGATCGTCTACACGCCGCTCGCCGAGCAGAACTCGATCGCCAAGCTGCAGAAGCTGCTCGATGCGCGGCCGGCCGAGCGGCGCAGCGCGTGAACCCAGCTTCGTCATCCCAAGGCGTAGCAGCCGCGAAGCGGCGTCGCAGAGACCCTGGAATCCATATGTGGACGGCGCCCTGCCTGCAACGGTTGTTTTGCGTCGTTTTCGATCGCTTGCGTCCATATGTCCGGCCTTTGAGCACGGTCCTTGCGGCCGCTGGCCAAGGTGGGGTTCGCGACGCCCGTTCCAATCATGCCAGCGGTTTCGTTGGCCAATGGATCCCTCGGAGTTTCGCGCGTCACGGATCGATCGATCACGCCATCTTCCTTCCGTTGCAAGAGCTTGTGTTCGGTGTTCCTCCGTTGCGGCCTATCCGGGCATGTCAGCGTCGTGCTGAGCCGCGGTCAGGGCTGGCCGCAGGCCACCGCCGTAGGCGGCGCGAAGCGGCCTTGAGGGCGGCGAGGAGGCGTCAGGCTGCCCGCCAGGCCGCAACGGTACGGCTCGCCGGTGATCATCATCTTCCAGGCCATACGGGCGGTCTTGTTGGCGAGCGCCACAGCCGCCAGCTTCGGCGGCTTGCGCGCAATCAACGCCGCCAGCCACGGCGAGGCCTTGGCGCGGCCGCGACGCACCTGCTGGATGTGGGCCGTCGCGCCCACCACC
>NZ_JAMYLZ010000028.1:0-84234 GCF_040318315.1 Mesorhizobium sp. M1227 | reverse complement strand
GGTGGAAGCTCAAGGGCTCGCAATACGGTAAGCTGAAGAACTGGCGAATTGCCAATGACGGCACCCATGTCGACGGCCTCAGGATTTCCGAAACCGGCCTCGCTGCACTCGATCTGAAGAGCCATCATTCAATCCGCGTCCGTATCGGCGTCAAGGACGACGCCAAGCGCCCCGGCGGGATCAATATTTTCGGCAAGGGCTTTGGAAATTACGATCAGGACATCCTGCTCAGGATCAAAACTGGTTGATATCATGAAACCGGGTTCTGAAGATAACGCAGCGATTTCAACGATCTGGCATTCTGCTGTGCCAAGGCGTTCGTCTAATTGTCCTACATTTGGCTATTTTGGCTTGACGAAGGGCTGCCAATTCCTCTTTGATATCGGGCAAGATGATTTAAATCATCGTTTGTGATATCGATGGGAGGAATGCATGAAGGCAGCCGTTACGGCTCATCCGCACTATGTTGTCTCGGAAATCGATCCGAGGCTCTACGGATCCTTCATCGAGCATCTGGGGCGGGCAGTTTACACTGGCATCTATGAGCCCGGCCATCCGACAGCGGATGCCAACGGCATGCGTCAGGACGTCATCGACCTCGTCAGGGAACTCAATGTTCCGATCGTCCGCTACCCCGGCGGCAATTTCGTCTCGGCCTACAATTGGGAAGACGGCATTGGCCCCAAGGAACAGCGCCCAGTGCGCCTCGACCTCGCCTGGCACACGTCGGAAAGCAACGAAGTCGGCCTGCATGAATTTGCCGATTGGTGCACCTCCGCCAACACCGAGATGATGCTTGCCGTCAATCTCGGCTCGCGCGGCCTCGATGAAGCCCGCAACCTGCTGGAGTACGCCAACCATCCCGGCGGCAGCAAATGGAGCGACAGGCGCATCGCCAACGGCCGCAAGGAGCCGTTCGACGTCAAGCTCTGGTGCCTGGGCAATGAAATGGATGGCCCCTGGCAGATCGGCCACAAGACCGCGGACGAGTATGGCCGGCTGGCGCATGAGACGGCCAAGGCCATGCGTGCCTTCTCCAAGTCACTTGAGCTGGTGGTCTGCGGCTCTTCGAATGCCAAGATGCCGACCTACCCTGAATGGGAAGCGACGGTTCTCGACCATACCTACAACGAGGTCGACTACATCTCGCTGCACATGTATTTCGACAACGAAGCCAACGACGCTCCGAACTATCTCGCCATGAGCGAAAAGCTCGACGACTACATTGTCTCGGTCGCCGGCGTCATCGAGTATATCAAGGCCAAGAAGCGCTCCAACAAGCAGGTCTACATCTCGTTCGACGAATGGAACGTCTGGTACCATTCCAAGGAGCAGGACAGGAAGATACTCGGCGGCAGCAACGGCTGGCCGTTCGCCCCGCCGTTGCTCGAAGACATCTATAATTTCGAGGATGTGCTGCAGGTCGGCCTGATCCTCAACACCTTCATCCGCCGTTCCGATGTCGTCAAGATCGCCTGCCTGGCACAACTGGTCAATGTCATCGCGCCGATCATGACCGTTCCGAATGGCCCGGCATGGCGGCAGACGATTTTTTATCCCTATCTGTTTGCTTCTAACTATGGTCGCGGCAATGCGCTGGATCTCAAGGTGGAAAGCCCGACCTACAAATCCAGCGTTGCGGGCGACGTCGCTTATGTCGATGTTGCCGGCGTGCACGACAGGCAAACCGGCCACGTCACCTTCTTCGCGGTCAACCGCCATTCGAGCGAGGCAATCGAAACAGTGGTCGACCTCACCGGCTTCGGCGCGGCGGAGATCGTCGACCACCAGGTGATGGCACACGCCGATCTGAAAGCCGTCAATTCGGCCGAAAACCCTGGCAATGTCGGCCCCAGGAAGGGTGAGGGCGCCTCGCTCGCCGGCGGCAAGCTGAGCCTGTCACTGCCGGCCTATTCCTACCAGGTCATACGCCTGAGACTCTGAGTTCAGGCGGATCATCGAGAAAGCGCAAACGCTGAGGAGGAGCGTCGACGTGACGGCCGATATCGAGATCAGGAACGTGAGCAAGCAGTTCGGTGCCATGACGGTGCTGGATCATCTGTCGCTCTCCATAAGGGCACGCGAATTCATCGTGTTCCTGGGCCCGTCCGGCTGCGGAAAATCGACGCTTCTTCGAATGATTGCCGGGCTCGAAGCTGTCGATAGCGGCGAGATTGCCATCAACAACGAGCGCATCGATCATCTGCCACCGGGCAAGCGCGGCATTGCCATGGTGTTCCAGTCCTATGCGCTTTATCCGCATATGACGGTGCGCGACAACATGGCCTTCGGGCTTGCGAATATCGGCGTACCAGGCAAGGTCATCGAGGCGCGCATCAACGAAGCCGCCCGCATCCTCGAAATGCCGCATCTGCTCGATCGCAAGCCGGGCCAGCTCTCCGGCGGCCAGCGCCAGCGCGTCGCCATCGGCCGTGCGATCGTCAAGGAGCCGAAGGCCTTTCTGTTCGACGAGCCGCTTTCCAATCTCGATGCGGCGTTGCGCACCCGCACCCGCATCGAGCTTGCCCAGCTTCACCAGCGGCTGCAATCGACGATGATCTTCGTCACTCATGACCAGGTCGAGGCCATGACGCTGGCCGACCGCATCGTCGTCATGAACAATCGCAAGATCGACCAGATCGGTACGCCGATGGAGATCTACGAACGCCCGGCGACCAAATTCGTCGCGGGTTTCGTCGGCGCGCCGGCGATGAACTTCGTCGATGCGACGCTTGACAGATCCGGCGAGAACGCCACGGCCAGGTTTGCGGACGGCGTCTCGGTGCAGACCGAGATCGCCTCCAGCCAACTGACCGATGGCAGGTACACTTTCGGCATCCGTTCTGAAGACGTGCGCATCGTTGCCGCCGGACAGGGCAATGCCGGCGGCGTGGTCGATGTGCTCGAGCGGCTCGGCGAACGCACCCTGATCTACGCGCGGCTGGGCGATGGCCAGCAGATCGTCGGCTCGGATGCCGGCAACAGCCGCGTCGCCGTCGGCGACAGAATCGGGCTCGCCTTTGACGGCCAGAAATCGCATCTGTTCAACGAGACCGGCCGCGCCTGGCATGCGAGGGAGGCCTGAGATGGCTGACCGGCTGGCGATGTCCCCAACCGCGACACTTGCTGTCGGCGTCAGAGCCCCTACCGCCGACATCTATGCGCCGCAATGGCGAAACGTCATTTTCGTTGCGCCATTCTTGTTCTTCTTCACCACGCTGCTGCTCTTCCCGCTGCTCTGGGGGATGTGGCTGAGTTTCCACAAGGCCGACACGTTCTCGTCCGGAAATTTTGTCGGTCTCGGCAATTACGCCAGGCTGTATCACGACAAGGTCTTCCTGCAATCGATCTGGAACACCTTCTATTTCGTGCTTCTGACGGTGCCGACGCTGGCGCTGATCGGCCTTTTCCTGGCGCTTTGCCTCAACCGCCGCACGCGCACTGCCGCGGTTTTGCGGACGCTGTTCTTTTCCTCGTCGGTGCTGTCGGTCACCATCGTCACGCTGATCTGGCGCATCGTCTTCATTCCGAATGTCGGCCTGTTGTCGACGATCTACGGATGGTTCGGCGCAACGGCTCCGGCCTTCATTTCCGACCCCAGCCTTGCGATGATCGGCATCGCCATTGCCACCATCTGGTGGTGCATCGGCCTGCCGATGATGCTCTTTCTCTCGGCGCTCCAGCAGATTCCACAAGATATTTACGAGGCGGCAGCGCTGGACAATGCCAATCGCTGGCAGACGCTACGCTCGATCACGCTGCCGTCGATCAAGCGGACCTTCATCCTGGTGATCATCATCCAGATCGTGCTGCAATTCCAGCTGTTCGGCCAGGCCTGGCTGATGACGCGCGGCGGTCCGAACAACCTGACCAAGCCGATCGTGCTCTACATCTACGATACCGCATTCCGTCGCTGGGATCTCGGCCTGGGCGCCGCGGCATCGGAAATCCTGTTCATCCTCATCCTGGTCGCGGCCATGGCCCAGTACCTGGTGACACGCAGCAGGGGAGACCAGGCATGAGCGCCACAGCAGCTTCCATCAAGGGCCGGGCATTTGGCGACCATTTGTTATTGGCCCTGGTCATCCTGCTTTCGATCGTCATGATCGCGCCGGTTCTGTGGGTCATCGGCCTGTCACTCAAGGACAATACGGAGCTGATGGCCGATCCGAATTCGGTGTTTCACGCGCCCTATACGCTGAAGAACTACATCAACACCGTCGGCACCTCGTCGGTGTTCATCTGGGTGCGCAACAGCATCATCGTCTCGGGCGGATTGACGCTCGGCACGTTGATCCTGTCATCGCTCGCCGGCTACGGCTTTGCACGGCTGAATTTCCCCGGCCGAGACGTGCTGTTCGTGATCGTGCTGTTCGGCCTGGCGGTCCCGGAACAGGCCGTGCTTGTCGCCCGTCACCAGATCTTCAGCATGCTGAAGTTCCACAACACCTATCAAGGGCTCATCCTGCCGGGCCTTTCAGCTCCGTTCGGCGTCTTCCTGATGACCCAGTATTTCAAGGCCATCCCGAAGGAGCTGGACGAAGCCGCCATGCTCGATAACGCCAGCCGGCTCAGGATTTTCTGGAAGGTGCTTCTGCCGCTCACGCTGCCTGCGCAGGCGACGCTCGGCATCTTCACCTTTCTCGGCGCGTGGAACGACTACTTCTGGCCGCTGATTTCGGCGACGAAGAAGGACATGTTCACGCTGACGGTCGGCATGGCCTCGACCCAGACCAACTTCGCCCAGTCCGAAGGCATCGGCTTCCTGATGGCGCAGGCGGTGTTCGCCGGTGCACCGATCCTGATCGTCTACCTGTTCTTCCAGAAATACATCGTCACGGCGGTCTCCGGCGCTGCGGTGAGATAACGAAGATTGCCTGACGGCCGGGGGAATGCGCAGCAATTGAAGCACGAAAGCCAATCCAGGGTGGAGCGGCGGAAACTCAGTAGGAGGAACTGATATGAAACTGAAGAAAATACTGTTTGCCGCAGTCTCTGCGGGCGCAATGATGCTCGCAAGTCCAAGCTTCGCGGCCACGGAGCTGAGCGTGCAGCGCTTTTTCGGCGCCTGCGATGCCGATTTCGGCACCAACACCGATGCCACCAAGGCCGTTGGCGAATGCGGCATCATCACCTCGCTAATCAACAAGTTCAACGCCGACAATCCCGATGTCCATGTCAACGTCACTACCGTGGAATGGCCCGGCTATGATCAGCTGACCGCGCAGTTCGCTTCAGGCGACGCTCCGGACATCGTCACGATCCATGAATCCGTACTGTCGGATTATCAGTCGAAGGGCCTGTTGATGCCGCTCGACGATCTCTTGAAGTCGGTCGGCGTGACACCCGACGCCTTCACCGACGCGGCGCGCAATGGCGCCACCAAAGACGGCAAGATCTACGGCCTGCCGATCGACAGCTGGACGATGCTCTATCACGTCAACATGGATCTTTTCAAACAAGCCGGCCTGGTCAATGCCGACGGCATGCCGATTTTTCCAAAGTCGCCTGAGGAACTGCTCGCCCAGGCCGAACAGTTCAAGCAGAAGACGGGCAAGCCTTATTTCGTCCAGAACCTAACCAATGAGACTGCACTCTACACACGCAACCTCTACACCTATCTTTTCCAGCAGGATTCCGATTTCTTCGCCGATCCGAAGCATGTGAAGTTGAATACGCCGGAAGCCAAGAAGGTCGTCGAGATGTACAAGGCGATCTTCGAGAAGGGCTACACCACCAAGGATCTCGATTATGGCGGCTCGATCAACGCCTTCCTTGCCGGCGAGGGTGGCGTCCACCTTAACGGCACCTGGGTGGTCGGCGATTACAACGCCCAGTCCGAGACCAAGGGTACGGCGCTCAACAAGGGCGGCTATGCGGTCTATCCGTATCCGCAGCTGTTTGGCGGCGCCCACGCGCAGTATGCCGACGGCCATACCTGGGCCGTTTCACAGAAAGACCGCACGCCCGAACAGATCGCGGCCATCGGTAAATTCCTGAAGTTCTTCGCCGACAACGACTTCGAATGGTCGCGCACCGGTCACCTGCCGGCCTATAAGGCCGTCATCACCTCGGACGCCTTCAAGGCCCTGCCGCATCGCAACACGATCTCTGCGGTCGCCGATCTCGGCAAGCCGCTGCCGTCCGCCGTACAGCGTCAGTTTGCGATCCAGGACATTATCGGCGAAGAGATGAGTGCAGCAATCAGTGGCCAGAAGGACGTCGACACCGCCCTTGCCGATATGGAAAGCCGCGTCAACGAATTGCTCGCCAACATCTGACCACCGGTTTCGAAAGACCTCCCAAGGCTCCCCGCGGCTGGAAACGGCCGCGGGGTTTTGGTGAGGCAGTGGTTATTGTCCTCGAATTGCGAGAACTTGCCGGTGGCGACCGGCTCAAGCACACCAACCACGGCGCCGCAATTTTCGGCAGCAGCCGACGCAAGCCCTGGCCGAGAATTCCGTTAGAACGCCGCGGCCATGGGCATTGCGACCTTGTTGGGGATCTGGATGTCGATCTCCAATCTCGACGTCGTTTCGCCGTGATCCATACTCACCTGCAGGAAATCCTGGTCGACCTGAACATGCCGGGCGATCACCGCCATGATCTCCTCGCGCAACACCGAGACGAGATCGGGCTGGTTGCGGCTTCGACGCTCGTAAGCCAACAGCAGTTGCAAGCGCTCGCGCGCCACGGGCGCGCTCCCGCGGCGCTTGAAGATATCGAGCAGGTTCATGCTGCCCTCCTTCCCAACAGCCGGTCGAGGAGGCCCCTCCGTTCGAAAGGCAGAATGACCGGCAGGTCCTCGCCCTCGAGTCTTCTTGCCGCGTCGATATAGGCGCGTGCGGCGGGGTTGGTGTTTTCGCTGAGCGTAACCGGCGCGCCCACGTTGGATGCGCGCAGCACGTCCTGGCTCTCGGGAATTATTCCCAGCAAGGGCGTCGACAGGATCTCGAGCACGTCATCGATGCTCAGCATCTCGCCGCGGGCAGCGCGCGCAGCATCGTAGCGCGTGACGAGGACGTGTTTGACAATCGATTCACCTTGCTCGGCTTTCATCGTTCTGGAGTCGAGCAGGCCGATGATACGATCGGAATCGCGGACCGAGCTCACTTCCGGGTTGGTGACGATTACCGCCTCGTCGGCAAAGCGCATGGCAAGTTGCGCGCCCCGCTCTATGCCGGCCGGACTGTCGCAGAAGACGTAGTCGAAAACGGAGCGCAGCTTGTCGATGACGTCGGCGACGCCTTCCTCGGTGAGAGCATCCTTGTCGCGCGTTTGCGAGGCCGGCAGCAGGAACAGCGTTTCGAGTCGCTTGTCACGGATCAGCGCCTGCGAAAGCTTGGCGGTTCCCTGAATGACGTTGACGATATCGAAAACAACGCGCCGCTCGGCACCCATGATCAGATCGAGGTTGCGCAGGCCGACGTCGAAATCGACGAGAGCCACCCGCTTGCCGGTTTTCGCGACCGCGGCGCCGAGAGCGGCCGTCGAGGTCGTCTTGCCGACACCCCCTTTGCCGGATGTGACAACCACTACCTTGCCCATATTTGTGCCTCCAATGTTGTTAGTTGAGCGGTGCGACGCAAAGTGCGCCGTCCTCGAGAAAGGCCTGTACCGGCCTTCCTCGCGAGGAGGCGTCCATCTCCTCGGCAGTGCGGTACCAGCCGTCCACCGCCAGAAGTTCGGCTTCGTTTTTCCGGCAAAAGATGCGAGCCGCGGAATTTCCCGTGGCGCCGGCGAACGCACGTCCACGCAGCGTGCCGTAGACGTGGATCGATCCTCCGGCGATGATCTCGGAACCGGAACTGACGGAGCCGACAATGACCACATCGCCATCGGGATGAAAGATCGACTGGCCGGAGCGGATCGGTGCCTTGATCATCAATGAGTTCGGCGCCTGCGGCTCTTCCGTCTTGGCCTCAGCTGCGGCCTTCGGGTCCGGCTGCACGTAAAGCGCGTCGGCGGTGGCCTCCTTGGCGCCAACGAGGAGCGGCGGCAGATCGGCATCGAGAGCTACATTGCCATCGGCCTCGATCGCGTAGATGCGAATCCCGCGCTCCGCGAGTTGTAAGACCAGATCCCGCATCTCGCCCACCTCGGGCTTGAGTATATTCAGATCGAGCACGACCGGGCGGCCGGCAAAGAAGCCGGGAGAGTTTTCGGTCCAGTGATCGAGGCTTTGCAGCCATTCCCCAAGCAGGGCCTCAGGGGTGAGGGTGAAGGCTACAAACGAGCGCGCTCGAAAGCGTATGGACTTGTTTTGAATGGGAGCGACGCAGGTCACAGAGGCGAGTCCTTACTGATTGGTTAAAGCTAGCCCGGCATGGTTAACGAAAAGTTAATGGCGGCTTTCCGAGGCGTTGGCGGAAGCATTCTTTTTGTCCCTGATCGTCCCGCCGGCGCCCTGCTTCCGGTGCACGACGAGGTCCTCCTCGCGGCTGCCTGGAGGCGCCTCCAGTTCACGAGGTCGGCCGACCGGTATATTGTTGTCGGAACGCCGGGCCTATTAAGGAGTTATCGATTTGACAAGCGTTGCCAGGGGACCTGTCGCGGATCGCGGTCGCGCTGCCTATGACCTTGGCGCGACCGCCATCTTTGCTTCCAAATCAGACCCGCGCTTTCACTATTGCCTGTATGTGCCTCCCGCGGTTGGGGAAGGGGCCAAAGTCGATCTGATGGTCGCTGTCCATGGCACCGGCCGCACCTCTTTTCTTGGATTCCGCGACGCGTTTTCCGAGTTCGGACGCTGGAACGGCTGCGCCGTTTTGTGTCCGCTGTTTCCAATCGGCGTTCTCGGGGATGATGCCCGCAGCGGGTACAAATATTTGCTCGAGGGCAACATACGCTACGATCAGGTGCTGCTCGCCATGGTTGAGGAGGTCAGCGCCAAATACAGTCAGGATTGGAGCCGCTTTGCCATGTTCGGATTTTCCGGCGGCGGACATTTCACGCATCGTTTTGCTATCCTGCATCCCGACAGGCTCTGGGCGGCCTCAATCGGCGCGCCAGGCTCGGTGACCTTGCTCGATCCGACGCATGACTGGTGGGTGGGCATTCGCGATCTGCCGGAGAAGTTCGGCATCACCTTCGATGCCGCAGCGCTGGCAAAAGTGCCTTTCCAGATGATCGTCGGCGGCGCTGACCTGGAGACTTGGGAAATCACTCATGTCCAAGGCAGCACCCATTGGATGCCAGGCGCCAACGATGCCGGGCGAACACGGCCGGAACGCCTCATGGCATTGTGTCGATCGTTCGAGGAGGCGGGTGTGCGCGTGCGCTTCGATTTGCTGCCAGGCATATCTCATGAACGGGACGCGGTTCTCGATTCGGTCAAGGATTTCCTCGCCCAACAACTCAAGGAACGAGGAAACGTCTCACGATGAATTCGTTGCGCCCCAGCCCGTGAAGAGATTATCGCAATCAAAGCCCGACTACGTCGACCGCATCCAACGCCGATTTGCTGCCAGTGCGTAACGACTAGAGCAACGCTTCGTATTGATTGCCAATCTTGTCGACTGTGAAATCCACCGCCCTGTTTTTCAGCACGGCAGCAGGGGTGGGGTGGTCCAGCGTCTCGGCCATCGCCTTCGCCAGGGCCGCGGCGTCACCGACCGGCACCAAGGTGCCGAAGCGGCCGTCACCGAGTATTTCGCGCGGGCCGTGCGGAGCATCGGTGGAGATTACGGGGACACCGGCGGCCATGGCCTCGACCAAGACGTTGCCAAAGCCTTCGCTCGTGGATGTAAGGACGAACAGATCGGCTGCGGCGTAACAGGCTGCGGGATCGTTGACGTAGCCGGCAAAGAGTAC
The DNA here is from genome assembly GCF_040318315.1 of Mesorhizobium sp. M1227. Lineage (NCBI taxonomy): Bacteria > Pseudomonadati > Pseudomonadota > Alphaproteobacteria > Hyphomicrobiales > Phyllobacteriaceae > Mesorhizobium > Mesorhizobium sp. M1227. The sequence continues at coordinate 74,421 of NZ_JAMYLZ010000028.1, read as the reverse complement.
GTCCTGGCCAATGCCGATCTGCTCGGCACAGGCGTGCAATTTGGCAGCCAGCGGACCTTCGCCGAAGATGACAAGCCGGGCAGGGCGGCCGGCGCGCAGGGCAGCGAAGGCCCGCAGCAAAGTCCGGTGGTCCTTGACCGGCACCAGGCGTCCCGCGGTGGCGATGACCGGGCCATCGCCCATCGCCGCCAACGCTGCCTGCCAGGCATAGGATTTCCTCTGCGGTGCTACAGCCGGCGGCAGCGGATTGTTGATGACGACAACCTTCGATTCGGGGAAGTCGCGGGCGATGATGTCACGGCCAACACCCGCCGAAACGGCGATGGCTTTGGTTGCGCGCGCTGCAACCAGCGCGGAAAGCCAGATCGCCAGCCTCGCGCCGAGGCCGCTGGCAGGCAGCGAGGCGGCGGCATGGAAGCTTGGAAAGAATTTTGCCCGGCTTCTGGCCAACATGAGTGACAGCGCCATCACCAGATTGGCGAATTCCGGGGCGCTATAGACCGCATCAGGATTAAGGCGGCGGAACAAATTTGCGCTTCGCACGATGCCTTTCAGTGTCGCCGACTTGGCGTAACCCTCGCCGCGCAAGAGAAGGCCGAAGTCGACCAGATGCACGGCAGCGGAACGCAGCGCGGCGTTAGGGCCTTCCGCGTTCCAGGTAAAAAGCGTGACCTCGTGGCCACGCGATGCCAGTTCATTTGCCATCAGGACGAAAACACGTTCGGCGCCGCCGCCCCTCAGGCTGGCGATGTGGAAAACGATGCGCTTCACCATGCCTTGCTTCAGGCTCGGCTGGCGGCAACGCCTGATCGGTTCGGCGGCCGGCGCATGTCGCGGATGATGCCCATGCCGATGGCCAGCAGCATCCCCAGGGCAAAGCCTGCGAACGCTCCGGCGCCTGCCACCAGGGCAGTGCGCGGGGGCCATGAGCGCGCGGGCGGGGGCACCGCGGTCGAAATCACCTGTACGTTTGTGGTGTCGATCTGCTCGCGCTCGCTGATTTGGCGCGCACGTGACAGGAAGCTCTCATAGACCGCTCTCTTGGACGCGGCATCGCGTTCAAGTTCACGCAGGGCGACTTCGGATTCGCTGTCGGTGAATACATTGCCCTTCAGATCGTTCATCCTGGCGTTGAGAGAAGCCAACGAGGCCCGGGCCTTGTCCAGGCTGGCCTTTGCCGTGCCGACGGTGCGGGAGAACTCGGCCCGGAGTTGCGAGTTGACGGTCTCGAGTTCCGTCCTGAGCCTGACAATCGTCGGGTGGCGCGGACCGAAGGTCATCGACTGTGAGTCGATCTGCTGCCGCAGGCTGTTTGACCTGTCGCGCAGCGCAGCGAGCGCTTCCGAAACCGTGGGGTCGGGATTGGCCCCGTTGATACCGGAGGCAACCAGGGCGTCGTAGCTTGCCTGCGCGGCGATGACACGCGATTGCGCATCGACGATTTCGCCATTGAGCTGCGTCAGCGTCTGCGAACTGACGAGCTGGCCATTGCTGGACGACAGGTTGTGGCTGCGCCTGTAGCTCTCGACCTTCTCTTCGGCTGCCTGCACGTCGCTCTTGAGTTGGCCAAGCCGGCTGTCAAGGGCAGCCGCGGCACGGCTGGCGCCGGCAGCTTCGGCCTTAGCCAGTTCTTCCTGGAAGTTTTTGACTATGGCCTGCGAGATCAGGATCGCCTTGGCGGTGGTTTCCGCAGATACCGAGAGGGTTGTGACAAACGAGGTCGGATCCGCGATGGCGTCTACCCGGTCCGCCAGGTTCTTCAAGGCGATGAGCCTCGGGTCGGGCTTCGCCACAGCGCCGGACGAGGATGTGCTCCGGTCCGGATCGAAAAACTCCGGATCGTGAGTCAGGTTCAGTTCGTCCACCACACGGGAAAGCACGTTGCCCGAGGTCAGGATGCGCTGCTTGCTGCGCGTGCTGAGCAACTGGCTATCGACCTGGCCCGGTTGCGAGTAGAGGTCGTTTTCCACAACCTGCAAATTGGATGGGTTGATGAGGACCTCGGTCGTGACGGTGTAACGCTGCTTGCTCAGCAATGCATAGGCGCCGCCGACAATGCCGCCGACTACCGCCAGCATGAAGGCCAGGGCGAGGCCGGCCCGCAGCCAGACGAACAGACGCCGAAAATCGAGCTCAAGGAAATCGCCGATCTTGTCCAGGGTCACCGTTGCGACAGGCTCTGGAGGTTGCGGCGTCACCGGCGCGGAGCTTAGCCCCGCGACTGGGCCATGCTGTTGCAGCAATGCCCTGCGCCGTGCATTGGCGATACGCTCGAATGCACTGTTATTGGAAGCCGTCGCGGAGATAGGGGGTGTGCCGGAACCGGCAGACATGGTGACAACCCTTGTTAAATCATTACGCTTGGCCTGCTCTACAGAAACATCGTTAAGATCTTATTTTCCAAGTTGGCCCATTTTACCGCTCACGCTGTCCGTCCGGCGGACGTTGAAGGGGTCTCGTTGCCCGGAATGCTGTTTGAATACCTTCACCTGGATGGGCCATGAGCTATCCCGCTGCCGCATCGGAACGATTGTTGCCCAGTCGAGCGCGCCGTGAGAACGCGCTGTCGCTGCTGTTTTTCCTATGCGCCGCCTTCGCGCTCCTGCTTCGCTTTACGGTGTCGCCGCAGGTGATGAACATGGTCGTCGACTATACGGCCCAGGGGGGCTCGTTCTACGAGAAGCTGCATTTCGGCACCTATGCGATCTTCCTGGTCCTTGCCGTCGTTCTTTTCAGCCGACCGTTTCTGCTGCAGGGCGACGAAATTGGGATATTCAAAGCGTTGATTCGCTTTTCGGTGCTGATGTTCGCGCTGGTGCCCTATCTGTTCGTCACCGGCCGTGCGGGCTCCTCCGGGTTCATTATCGATTCTTATCTGGTGGCCGGCGCCGCAGGCCTGTTGATGCTGGCCTTGAACGCGGAAGTGCGGCGGGCGTTGGGCGACGTCGTGCTTGGAATGGTGATCCTCAGCGCTGTGCTCGGCACGATCGAAGCGGTGACTCAACATCGATTTATGCCTTACGGTCTCAACGAACTGCAGTTCAGGCCAATTGGCCTATCGGCGCACCCGCTGGCGCTAGGCGCGCTCTGCGCCACAGCCATCGGATTCGTGCCGCTGACGCGCTGGCGCATATGGGTGCGGGTGGCATCGATTCTCGTGTTGCTCGTCGGTTGTGCTGCGTCAGGCGCTCGCGCCGCCCTGATGCTCGCAGCGGGAGAAACCCTCATTCTGCTGCTGTTCGTGCCTTGGCCGCGCCTGACTCTCAAGCACCAGCGGCAGGCCAAGTCCGTGGTGCTGCTGTTCGCCCTGGTGAGCGGCGCAGTGCTGGTGGCCATACTATTCTCGGGCGGGCTGCTGAATCGATTCGGCAACACGATCTTTGACGAGAATTTCATGGCGCGGGTGACGATCTACCAGATATTCGGACTTGTTAGCTGGAAAGACATCCTGTTTGGCATGAACGTCGACGACCTCCTGGCGATCGTCAAAGAGAAGCTGCATCTGCCCTATATCGAGAGCGCTCCGGTGGTCATCACCATGCTCTTCGGCTTGCCGATAGCTGTGCTCTTCATAGTGCTGGTATTCTGGTTCATTTTTCGGCTGCTGCGCGCGGCGCCGCTGCCGGCATGGATCGGCACCATGACCTTCCTGCTTGCTGCGCTGTCGAACAACGCGCTCTCGTCAAAAGCGCCGGATATTACGACTATCGTGGTGTTGCTGCTTGCCTATAGAAACGTGCCGTATAGAAACCAGCCGAAGAGCACGTCTTCGACCGCTGTCGCATCCGAGCCGAAACTGGATCAGCTTGGATAAGCGCAGGCTCCAGACGCATCAGCCGGCGCTATCCACAACCTCGACATTGCCTGCGCGATTGAGCGTGTGGATGCCCGCCCGCGCCCATGCCGGTCCTGGGCCGATCGGGTGGGGCGGTGCAAACAGGACATCGAAGTCGTCAAGGCGATCCAACCGCATCAATCCCAGGCCGCCGCCATAGGCTCTAGACCCGTTTTGCACGGGCAGCAGCAAAGCGTCGCCCTGGCGGATGAAAGCGCCGCCCGGCCGAGTGGCCGAGTGATCGACGGCGACGGGATTGAGCGCATGCGCGACCCAAGGCCCACGCAGCGCAGGGGCGGAATAGACCGCCATCGTGTCGGACGCGCTACCGTGACCGAACCGCTCAGTCCCCAACAGCCAGAAGCGGCCGTCGGATTCGAGCAGCGTGGCGTCGTTGAAGTCCCTGTCCATCATCAGCACCGTGTCGCGTACCCAGCGATCCGGAAACTGCACGGCACGGTAGAGCACCACTTCACGCGCCGTAGCGCTTTCAGGGATCATGAAAATCTCGCCGGAGTGAGCGAACACCTGCGGATATGACAGATGATGCGCTTCCTCCAGCACCACTTTCGGCACGCCGAAAGTGCCGTCGGTGCCAAGTTCAGCGACGGAAATCACCCCGCGGCCGGTGGAGTAGGGAAACTCCTCGACAAACAGAAAATGACGGCCGTCGCGCTCGAGAACGAACGGATCGGCGTAGAAGCGCTGCCCGTCATCGGCAAGCACGGTGAAGGGCTTACCATCCAGCAGTCCGGTTTCGGCGACGCCTGGACCGTCGATCAGCCGATAAGCAACCTGCCAATAGAAGGGACGCCGACCACGTCGCAGTTTTTGCACGGCGCGGTCGACTAACCCCCTGCCGAAAAAGGGCAGATAGTGCCCGATAAATCCGCCTTTCTGCAGGGGCGGCGCCGGGCTCTCGGCAATCGGCGCAAGTTTGCCCGCGGAAAAGCGGGCGACACATTGGGCAATCAGGGAGATGGCGCCGGCGAGCAGGTCGTTGCTGGTTCGGGACAGCCACAACCGGTCGCTGATCATCGGCCGCGCCCTAGCGACGGCAACGCCGTCGAGGCGCGCGGTGAGTTCGGGCAGCCGCCCGCTCGCCAGCATCTCGGTCATGCCTGCGGCAAAGCTGCTTTGGCCGCAAAATTCGAGCGTCAGGACAGGCGTGCCGCGTCGTGCGGCGGTAGCCGTGAGATCGACTATAAGATCGACTGGGCCGGTGTCGCCGGACGGCAACGGCCGGGAACGGCTTGCCAGTGAGGGGCCGAAGCGCCGGCCCTCGAGCGCCAGCACATTATCCATCGTGCGCGCATTGGGTTCAGGCGTCGGCGCGCGGCAACTCGAAACCGCATGTCCAGCCGCACTCAACCGCGCCAGAAGCTCATTTTCCCAGCGCCGGGATGTGTCGGCGTGGCCGATGATTAAAATATTAGTCAATCCAATATATTCTTTTTCAAGACTACTGCCATAGACTACTTGTCAGCCCAACCTTTCACAAGAGTTAAACCGGGAGAACGCGGCCTTGGTTGTTAATCATATATTAAGAATTGAGATCACGAAGGCGCTTTCCGGCGCTATTATGACTCTTGCGGGCAATAGTCGGCATGTCCCGAAGGCTGCAGGCGACCAGGATCAGCGATGAACGTCCTTTCACGTCCAAAACTGCCATCCAGGCAGAAACTGCTGATCGTGTTCGGCACTAGGCCGGAGGCACTCAAATGCTTTCCAGTGGCGCGTGCCGCCCTCGCTCATCCAGGCTTCATCACCGAAATATGCATAACCGCCCAGCATCGTGAAATGGTCGACCAGGTTGTCGAGCTGACGGGCTTGCCTGTGCACCACGATCTCAACATCATGCAACCCGGCCAGTCGCTGTTCGATGTGACCTCGCGCGTGCTCCTGGGCATGGCCGAGGTGTTGGACAAGGCGAAGCCCGATATCGTCATGGTACAGGGCGACACCACCACGGCAATGGCCGCGGCTCTTGCTGCCTTCTACAAGCGTATCCCCGTCGCTCATGTCGAAGCAGGATTGCGCAGCCACAACATCAACTCGCCGTTTCCTGAAGAACTGAACCGCAAGATTGCCGGCGACATCGCCACCTGGCATTTTGCGCCGACCGTTCAAGCGCGCGACAATCTCATCGCCGAAGGAAAGGCCGAAAGCACCATTTTCGTGACCGGCAACACGGTGATCGACACGCTGTTGCATTTTTCAAGCGCGATCGATGCCGACAGGCTGATGAACGCGAAGCTCGCTGCCAGCTTCCCCTTCCTCGACCCTTCCAAGAAGATGATCCTCGTCACCGGACATCGCCGCGAGAATTTTGACGGCGGCATTCAGCGCATCTGTACGGCGTTGAAGGGATTGGCGGCGCGGGGAGACGTGCAGATCGTCTACCCTGTCCATCCAAACCCCAATGTGCGCTCGGTGGTCAACGCAGAGCTGGAAGGCGTGCCGAACATCCATCTGGTCGAGCCGCAGGACTATCTGCCGTTCCTGTACCTGCAGAAGCAGAGCTATCTGGTGCTTACCGATAGCGGCGGCGTGCAGGAAGAAGCGCCTTCGCTCGGCAAGCCGGTGCTGGTGATGCGCGAAAATACCGAGCGACCCGAGGGGATCGTGGCCGGCACCGCCCGCCTTGTCGGCACCGATGTCGAAAAAATCCTGTTCAACGCCAATCGCCTGCTCGACGATCAGGCTGCCTATCGCGGCATGGCGGAACGACACAACCCATATGGCGATGGCCGGGCTAGTAACCGGATTGTTGAGGAACTGCTGCATCATGGCTGAAATCAAAACCGTTTCCGTAATCGGCATGGGATATATCGGCCTGCCGACCTGCGCCATTTTCGCCAGCCGCGGGCTCAACGTCATTGGCGTCGATGTCAACGGAGCGGTGGTCGAGAAGGTCAATCGCGGCGAAATCCACATCGTCGAGCCGGACCTTGACGGTCTGATCCAGAAGGTCGTGGCGAACGGCAAGCTCATGGCCTACAGCACGCCGCAGCCGGCGGACGCCTATATCATCGCCGTGCCGACCCCGATGACCCACGATCATAAGCCGGACGTAACCTACGTGCTCGCGGCGGCACGAAGCATCGCCCCCGTGCTGAAGCGCGGAGACCTTGTGGTATTGGAATCGACATCGCCGGTTGGAACCACGCGTATCATGACCGGGCTGCTTGCCGAGTTGCGGCCTGATCTCAAATTTCCTGTCCAGCATGGCGAAGACGCCGATGTGCTGGTCGCCTATTCGCCCGAGCGTGTGCTGCCGGGAAAGGTGCTGACCGAGCTGATCAACAACGATCGCTCGATCGGGGGATTGTCCCGCAAATCGTCGGAGCGGACCGCGGCACTCTATTCAACCTTCGTCACCGGCGACCTGTTCATGACGACGGCCGAAAGTGCTGAGCTGGTGAAACTGACCGAGAACGCGTTCCGCGACGTCAACATCGCCTTCGCCAACGAGCTTGCTGCAGTGTGCCAGGACCTGTCGCTCAATGTCTGGGAAGTGATCGATCTCGCCAATCGGCACCCTCGCGTGAACATCCTCCAGCCGAGCCCGGGCGTCGGCGGTCACTGCATTGCGGTCGATCCATATTTTATCATCGACGCCGCACCCAACAGCACGCGGCTGATGGCTTCGGCACGCCGGATCAATTCCGAGCGGCCGATGTCGGTGGTCAGGGATATCGAGGCCTTGCTCGACCCCTCCCGCAAGCAAACGATCGCCTGTCTTGGCCTCAGCTTCAAAGCCAATATCGACGATCTGCGCGAGAGCCCGGCCGTCGAGGTGGTGAAGCTTCTGTCCGATAACCCCAATGTGAAGATCATTGCGGCTGAACCCAACACAAATGCGCTGCCGCATGAGCTCGAGGGCAGGGGCATCGTGTTCACCGACGCACTTTCGGCCATCGACAAGTCCGATATCGTCGTCCTCCTGGTCGACCATCGGCAGTTCAATCTGGTCGACCCCGAAGCGCTCAAGGACAAGAAGCTCGTCGATACGAGGGGTCTGTGGACGTGGCGCAAGGCACGCAAGCCCGACGCCCGCATCGAAGGCAAGAAACCAGAGGTCGCACAAGTGACGCTTGCAAGGGAGCAGGCCGCATGAACGCGCACGCCCCGGCATGGGCGCAGCATTCCCTGTTGGCATCACGGCGCCGGGAGTTCCTTGGTGCACCGATCCATGCGCTGACCATGGCCGAGACACTGGCCATCGCCGACGAGGCGATGACCCTGGGGCGGCCGCTGCATCATGTGGTCGTGAACGTCGCCAAGCTGGTGACCATGCGCCAGAATGCCGAGCTGCGCGAGGACGTGGCCGGGGCGGACGTGGTCAATGTCGACGGCATCGGCGTGCTTTGGGGTGCACGTCTGTGCGGCGTCGCGCTGCCCGAGCGGGTGGCGGGCGTCGACATCATGATCAATCTGCTGAGCCTCTGCGCGAAGCGTGGATTCAGGCCGTATCTGCTGGGGGCCGAACAGCACGTTCTCGACGCGGTTGTAGTGAGACTTGCCAAGGACCATCCGAGCCTCGTCATAGCGGGAATGCGCAACGGCTATTTCAAGCCGGAGGACGAGGCCGGGATCGTCGCGGCGATCAACGCCTCGGGCGCCGACTGCCTGCTGGTGGCCATGCCGACACCGCGCAAGGAACGCTTTCTCAAACGCTACCGCGATGAACTCGCCTCAAGCTTCGTGATGGGCGTAGGCGGCAGTTTCGACGTCTATGGGGGCAAGGTTGCCCGTGCGCCGAAGCTGATACAAGCGGCCGGCCTGGAGTGGCTGTTCCGCGTCGTCCAGGAGCCGCGACGCTTGTGGCGCCGCTACTACGACACCAACACTGCCTATGCGGGACTGCTGTGCCGGGAGTTCTGGGAGCGTCGCTGGCGCCGAAACGCCGGTTTATAGTTTCGCGTTCCCCCCACAAAACAGGCGTTGCCCCTGGACTTCGCTTTACGCGATCCGTAGCCGCGCTCGCAGCTGGGCGACGAATTGCGTCGCTGCCACGGGGTGGAACAACGAGGTCAGCCCGAAGAAAACCGCGGCGCCGGTGGTGCCGCCGGCGACAAGCGAGAAGATCGCCGGCACGTCGCCGGCCACCATGCTGGCAAGCTTGGCGGCCACCCCCGTGCTGAGCGAGATGATTACCGAAACACCGATGTCGCGCCACGGCACCGGCACCGGTGTGAGCCGCTCGCTGATGATGATGCAGGTTATGGAGCCCACCACCGAGCCCCCCGCCAGCGCCAAAGCGGCGCCGATCTCCGCCATCGGGGGGATCAACAGCAGGGACAATGCGATTGTTGCCACCGAGCCGAAGAGATTGGCGATGATCAGCAGCCACGGCCGCTTGTGCGCGTGCACCACGACGCCATAGACGAAGCTGGTGAGGTTGGCGCACAGCACGCTGAAGGCAATGATCGGAAACAGCAGGCCGAAGCGGCCGTGATATTGCGAGGGCAGCATGAGCTCGGTGATATCGCTGCTGAGCGCGACCAGCATCGCTGCAATCGGCAGGCAAAGCCGCATCATCAAGGCCATTAACTGCGACAGCAACCGACCCGATGCCGCGGGCCCATCCTCGTCGAACCGGCTAACCACCTCGGGAAAGGCGCCCATGTTGATGGCGTTGGCGACCATATCGATCGGCTGGCGGGCCAGCGCATAGGCTGCCGCGAAGATCGCCACGGCGCTGGCATCGTAATAGAACTTGAGGAACAGACGCTCCGCGCTGTTGAGCCCGAAGCCAACCAGCGCCATGATGATCAGCGGCACACCGAGCGCAAAGAAGTCCCTGTGGGTGAAACGCGGCGGACCGGCAACGAGCCGTCGCGATGCCATGATGCCCGCCACGATGCCGGCAATCAAGGCGCCGAGGCTCGAGCCGAGCGACACCGTCAGAAAGCTATCCTGAAAGACAAGGATAGCGCCGATCGGTAACGCGAGTTGCAGCAGGGCACGCAGGGCTTCTAGCATCGAATAGACCGAATGGCGCTGCTGCATCTGCAGCACCGTCAACGCGAAGCGGCTGATGGACCCGGCGACCAGATAGCCGCAGACTGCGATCGCGAACTCGATCCAGCGTTCAGGCACGATCACCGCCGACGCGCCTACCGATATGACCAGCGCCAGTGCTGTGGTGGCAAGCAACACCTGCCCGGCCAGCATCAGGCTGCCGCGGCTGACTTCGCCCTTGCCGCCAAGCCTGAGCAAGGCGATGCGCAGCCAGTTGGTGACGGCAATGTCGGTCATTTCCCCGACGGTCACCACCAGGGTGAGCAGGCCATACTCGGTCTGGTCGATCAAACGCGTCACGACGACCAGCAGGAGCAGCGCCGAAATTCGCGTCAGCAGGATCGCCGGAGCATAAATGAGCGTGGAACGGAGCAGCAAGGGCGTGTCCCTGGAAAACTCACCTTCGACTAGCCGCCGACTGGCGGAAAATCCAGCCCGATGACGCCGAAGGGTGAACAGATTCAGTTTGAACTAAAAGATTTGCCGTAAAACTTATCGGGAACGTTTGCTTTGCAGTTACCCGGTCTGTGTTATTTAGAGTACCATCATGTTGCAGCGCCTCATATCCGATCGAAAAATACATGTCCTGGTCGCGACGCCCTCGGGCGTTTCGGGGCAGGGCGGCATCGACCGCATCATGGGCGCGCTGAAGCAGGAGTTCGAACGGCAAGAAATCGCCGACATCGATGTGTGCTTCCTTGCCAGTCGTGGCCCGGGGCATGTCGGACTTTCGATCTTCTATATGCTCGGTTTTTGCTTACGGATGCTTAAAGCGCGTCTGGCTGGACGCGCCGATGTCATTCATATCAACATCTCAGTTTCCGGCAGCACCTACCGCAAGATGGTGATCGCCGCCTGCGCACGGCTGCTGTCGATACCCTATGTCCTGCATTTGCACGGGGCGCAGTATCAGACATTCTGGAAAGCCGACCGCGGTTTCATTAGCCGCCGTATCAAAGCTCTGTTCGAGCATGCCGATCGGGTGATCGTTTTGGGCAGGCTTTGGCGCGATTTCGTCGCCAGCCGGGCGCCGGGCGCAGCCGGCAATATCGTGATCGTGCCCAATGCGACCGAAGTCCCGTCGCTGGCGCATGTCGGCGGCGGCGACCATGTGCATATCCTGTTCCTGGGCCGCATCGGCGACCGCAAGGGCGTACCGCAATTGTTAGACGCGCTGCACCGCATGAGCCCTGTCAAGAATTGGCGCGCCACGATTGCCGGCGATGGCGAAGTCGAGGCGGCACGGGCAAAATCGGCCGCGCTGGGGATTCCAGACCGGATCGCCTTTCCGGGTTGGGTGGGACCGGACGATGTCGCATCGCTGATTTCTTCGGCCGATATTCTGGTTCTTCCATCCTTCGCCGAAAATCTGCCGATGTCGGTGATCGAAGGCATGGCAGCCGGTTTGGCGGTGGTGGCGACCCCGGTTGGCGCCGTCGAAGACATAATCACCGACGGGCAATCCGGGCTGCTGGTGCCGCCAGGCGATGTTACAGCGTTGACCGAGGCGCTGAGCCGCCTCGCGGAGAACCCGGCACTGCGGGCAAAGCTTGGTGCCGGTGCCATGGCAGTGCATCGGGAACGGCTTGAGCTCGCCCCGTTTGTCGGCGCAATCTGCGATGTCTGGCGGTCGGCCGCGTCAAGCCGTCAAACGGTCAAGCGCTGAGGCCGACGATCGCGGCGGCGCGTCGAGCCTGAATTCGCGGTGGAATATCTCCAAATTCAACAGCGCCCATATCAGCTTTTCGTGGTCTGCAGCACGCGTGGTGTGTTCCGAGACGATTTGATCTAGCTGTTTAGGACTCAGATAGCTGCGAATGACAGAGTGAGGCGAGCAAAGATGGTCATGCAGGTAGTTCCTCATCGATCCGCGAAACCATTCGGCGACCGGTACCTTGAACCCGACCTTGCGGCGGCTGAGAATTTCCTCCGGGAGGATATTGGCCATGCTGTCGCGCAGGATCTGCTTGCTGTGCAACCAACCCAGCCTGTAGCGATCGGGCAATTTGCTGACGAATGAAACCAGGTCTCGATCCAGGAACGGCATTCTTCCTTCGATTGAACCGGCCATCATCATGTGGTCGCCTCGTTCCAGGAGATTGTCAGGCAGCCACGATGTCTGATCGAAAAACAGCACGCGGCGAAGATGGGAAGCCGCAGCGCTTGACGAGAACGGAAAGTCGTTGCGCTCATAACGGCGATTTGCGGACGCGCCGATCAGGCAAGCGCTCTGCTGCGCCGAAACGGCTCCAAACCAGGAGACCATCCGGGCGGCAAAGTCCCTTTCGCCCGCGGTGCGGGCAAATGTATCGACCTTGGCCGACGCGCCCGGCATGGCGCGTACCAAAGGGGAAAGGACGTTATCGTGCAGCGAGGCTGGAACAAGCGACTGGTAGATCCCGGCCAGTGATTCCGCGCGATGCTTGGGATAGCCGCCGAGAATCTCGTCGGCTCCTTCTCCGGTGAGCACCATCTTGACGTCTTGCGAGGCTCGCTCCGACATCAGGTAAATTGGAATATCGCTGCTTTGCGAAACAGGTGCCCCGCGTTGGCGAACCATCGTCGGCAGATGATCCATCAGATCGCCTGGCTGGATTACAAGTTCGCAATGATCGGTCTTGAAATGATCGGCAACGCGTCGGGCGAATGCAAATTCGCTATAGGCTGCGTTGTCGAACCCGACGGAAAACGTGCGAATGGGCGTGGCGCTGTGCCTGGCCATCAGCGCGACGATAGCCGAGGAGTCGAGCCCTCCGGAGAGAAAGGCCCCAAAAGGTGCATCGCTGCGCATCCTGATCTCGACGGAATGGTCGAGCAATTCCAGAAATCGCCGCTTGGCGGTTTTTCCGTCGATCCGCTCGGTAACGGCCGCCTGGTCCGGAGGCGTATAGTAGCGCGTTTCCTTGACTACCCCTTGCGACCAGACAGCATAGCTTCCGGGATTGAGTTTGCGGATCTGTTTGAAGAGCGTGCGCGGTCCCGGCACATAACGCCAGTTCAGATACTCGTGCACGGCATCCAGATCGAGTTCCTGAGCATCTTGCTGCGATGACAACAATGCGTTGATCTCCGAGGCAAATAGCAGCAATTTTTCGCTTTGCATGAGGTAAAGCGGCTTTTCCCCGAAGGGATCCCGGGCGAGGATCAATTCCTGCCTCTGAGCATCCCAGAGTGCAAAGGCGAACATGCCGCTCAGCCGGTCGAACATTGACAAGCGCCACTGATCGTAGGCTCGGAGCAGCACCTCGGTATCGGAGCGCGTTCGAAAATGATGGCCAAGGCCGATCAGTTCCTGGCGCAGCTCGATGTAGTTATATATCTCGCCGTTGAAAATTATTTTGAGACGACCGTCCTCAATCTGCATCGGCTGATTCGACTCGGGCGCTAGGTCAATGATCGCCAGGCGGCGATGAACCAATGCCAATTGTTGCTCGCCGGTATTCAGGTCCAATATCTCGGTGCCTTCGGCATCGGGACCGCGATGCCGCAATGCGTTTGACATTTTGGCGGCCCGCTCTTGTGGATTTTTAGCCCTTCGCCCGATCCATCCGGCAATTCCACACATTGTTCCCCCCTAGGCGCGCGCATTCCCCACTCAGTACAACAAATGTGTTAAACACTTCGTGCCAATACAACCCAACCGGGAGAAAGCTGCCGCGGGCCGTTCCTCGATCGAGCCTGGCGGGTCAGGGATTGCCACCGGTTGTTCGCTAGTGAGGGCGTGTGATGGCACCTATGGCAGGCCCAATGCCTGCAGCATCTCCGGGTCGGGAACCGGGGGACCATCGGGCGGGATGAGGCTCATCCCATAGGGATTGGAGAACTCCCAGGCAGACCATGGGATCGCGAAGCGTTCGGCCTCTCGGCGCACTGCCTTGAGATAGCGCGAACGGTCGGCCTCAAAGGCGCCCATGCGGCCGTCCGCGGACATGAGAATAGCGCCGAATTCGCCCATGAAGAGCCGCCGGCTGGGAATGCCATGGCCATCAGCCCAGTCGACAGCCTGGCGAAAGCTCGCCTCCAGTTGGCTCTGGCCCCAGTTCTGCTCGAAATAGTTCGCGATTGCTTGGCGCGCGGTGGCCATGTTCATGACCTGCTCGACCCTGCTCAAGCCGGCAGCGTCCATCCGCGCTCTAAGGGTTTCGGTCACCACTTCGGGTGTACTGCTGTCGGCCGGCCAGGGAAGTCCCGAAGCAAAGCTGATCGTGTCATCGGGCCGCTGGTGGGTGAAGCTGTGCGGCTCATACATATGGAAGCTGTAATAGAGGTTTGGGTCATCAAAGCCGGGGCTGAGGTTGACCAATCCGGCAATGCTGCCGCCGCAGGCGCCGGTTGCAACGATGGTAAGTTCGCTGCTGACCGCTCGAATGTCGTGGACGGTCCCTGCCATGATCCGCTGCCAGTGATCGCTGCCGCTCGCATCGCAAGGGTAGTATGCGGGCTCGTTGTAAGGTTCGAGGGCGACTTTGTCGGTGCCTATCTTGACCAGCATGGCGGCGACCGCCACAACCATTTGACGATAGCGGGCAACGCCCTCGCTGTCGGCGCCGCCATAGATCATCTCCATGCTGTAGTCGGGAACCTGAGTGACGCCATGCAGGTCGAAAACCACCTTGAGGCCGGTCGACGTGATCCGCTCGACGGCGGCGGCAAGTATGTCCAGCGCCTGCTGCCGCTTGGCGTCCCCGCTGGCAAGCAGCGGGCCGGGATCGACGCTCAGCCGGACGAAGTCGAAGCCCATCGATCGGATGTGAGCAAACACCTCCCCGGCCGGCCAGTCGGTGAGCGGCCTGCTTTCCGCAAGCCATTCCTTTTCGCTGCGATAGGGCGGCCAAACGTAGGTTCCGTCTTTCGCCACCGGCGACCAGTTGAGCCACTGATGCACGCCAACGCCGCGCTTGAGAGGGATGGGCTCTGCCTCGGCCGCCACAAGCAAGGCGAGCGCCCAGGCAACAACATACACCGCTTTTCGCATCGCTCCCTCCGCATGCTCGCGGGAGATATTAACCGCAACGAACGGGAAAGAAGATTGCCGGCCCGCAGCTTTTCGACGGCATGGTATACAAGGACCGAAACGTTGACGGGGCGTGCATGAGAATCGGCTGGTACATCAACCGATTGCGCAGCATGGGACCGGCCGAGGTGTTGCACCGGCTGGGCGAGCAACGTCGAAGGATCGCGTCGCGCCGCCGCGATGATGGGTGGGAGCGCTATCCATCGCCGCAGTTGCACCCAGTGCTGCCCGGATTTCGCCATGCTGCGCTGGCAGCGACCGACGCTCAACGGCAGGCCATAGCGGCGGCCGCGCAAGAGATGCTTCATGGCCGGTTTTCGGCACTCGGGCGGACATGGCCAAAGCGTGAGCCCGATCGTTTGTTTCCTGCTGAGCTTTGGCGTCTTGATCCGGTAACCGGCAGGCTTTGGCCTGGCGCCGAGGCTCATACTTTCGATATCGATTTTCGCGATGGCGGCGACCTTGGCGATATAAAATATGTCTGGGAGATCAACCGGCTGCAGCAATTGCCAGTACTGGCTGCACACCTGCTCCTCAGCGAGGACAATCGATCCCGGAGTGCCATTGAGGCGGCAATCGGCAGTTGGCATTCCGCCAATCCGCCGTACCGAGGCATTGGCTGGGCTTCCGGCATCGAAGTAGCGCTGCGAGCCATCAGCCTGATCGTCACCCTGGACCTTATCGGTGACCGGCTTGACCCGGCGACGCTGCGGAAAGCCGGTGAGATACTCGCGGCAAGCGCCTATTGGCTGCCGCGGTTTCCGTCGCGATATTCCTCCGCCAACAACCATCTCGTCGCAGAGTTGGCTGGCGAATATCTGGTTGGCCTGGCGCTCGGGGCCGAATCCGAAATTGCCCGCAGCGCCCTCTTAAATGAGACGCACAAGCAGATTCTTGCCGACGGCGCCGGTGCCGAGCAAACGCCGACCTATGCAGCCTTCAGCGCCGAACTCATCTTGCTGTGCGCCGCCGCGGCGCGCCAGGCGGGAACGCCGTTTCCCTCGGCCGTCGAAGCGCGTCTGGGCGCCTTCGCCAATTTCGTCGGCTGGCTGCCACAGAAAGCCGCCCGCTTCGGCGACGACGATGAGGGCCATGTGCTGAAGCTGGGCGACGAGCCGAACTATATCCGATCCGTCGCGGCCGCCATCCACGGCTTACTGGGGACGCCGGGCAACGCGCCGGAGCCTGACGATTTTCGTTCGCTTTTCTTTGGTGCGCCGTCAGGCCCGGCGCCCGCGGTGCATGGCTTGCAGACATTCACGCAAGGCGGGCTCTCCGTCTGGCGCGGAGCAATGAATGGCCGCAATGTCGAACTGACGTTCGACCATGGACCGCTCGGCTATCTCTCGATAGCGGCGCACGGCCATGCCGACGCGCTGTCGCTCACCCTGTGCATCGACGATGAGCCGGTGCTGGTCGATCCCGGCACCTGGCTCTACGGTTCGGGAGGCGCATGGCGCGACTGGTTCCGCTCCACACCGGCGCACAACACGCTGAACATCGAGGGCAAGAGTCAAAGCACCATCGCTGGAAATTTCAACTGGTCGCACAAGGCAGTCGCAGCGCTGGTGGAGAGCGAGCCGGGGACGCACTGGAGGCTGAGCGCCCGGCATGACGGCTATAGAAGCCGCTTCGGCGTCGTGCATCAGCGCACTTTGGCGCGCCAGGCCGATGGCATCCTCATCACCGACCAACTGCTCGGCGGCAGGCGCCAGTCCGAGATCGTCTTCCAACTGGCCCCCGGCCTCCATGCCGACCGGCACGAAGATACGGTCGCAGTATTGCGCGGCGACGAGGTACTGTTGGCCATCCGCTTTCCTGATGCTGTGCTCGATATCGGCGCCGGCGGTGACATGCCGGGCCAAGGCGGTTGGGTTTCACTGCGTTTTGGCACCAGGCAGCAAGCCGAACGCATCGCCTGGCACGGTGAAGTGGGCGAAGCCGGGATCGATATCCATCTTGCCCCAATTCACCCGCCGCAACAGCAAAAGCCGGTGCCAACGTAGAGTTGCCGGGCGAGTTCCAGCCGTATTCGACATTAATTACGTTTGGACATTTAGCGGTTTCGTTACCGTTGATCTGCTAGTCTCGCACCATCCAGCCTGCTTTGCCCGCTGCGCCCCGCAACAGCCACTGGTTGCAGGCGGCGTAGCAAGTTTGGCGGGAATTTTGTGCTTTGCTATTCGCCAGATCGCCTTCTTACGACCCCCAGACTGCCTTCTTACGACCAGGAGCCGCTGCATCAATGTTTTCCGAATTTGCCAGAGCGATTGTGGAAAAGCTTTCGAACGTCAATCTGACCACGCTCGGCCTGCTTCTCCTCACCGCACTGGGCAGCGCGGTGATCGCCTACTGGCGAACTGCCGAACATAAGTCCCTCAGGGACTTTTTCGACTTCGCCTTCCCACAGGAAGTCATCCTGCACCCGTCGGCGCGAGCCGACGCCATGTTCTGGATCACGAAACGGGCGATGATGCCTTTCCTGCTTATTCCTGCCGGCGTCACCTTCGTCGTCGCGGTGGGCTATGGCACACGCGAGGCAATTGGCTGGCTCCTTAACATCCACGCGCCGCTTCCCGGCGGCCCGGCGGGACCGGTGACGATCGTCATCTTCACCGCAACCATGCTGGTCGCCTATGATATTTCATACTACCTCTACCACGTCGCCCAGCACCGTTTCCCGTTCCTGTGGGAATTGCACAAGGTACATCATTCGGCCGAGGTGATGGTGGGGATCACCAAGGACCGGGTTCATCCGCTGGACGATCTGATGAACCGTATGTGGGATGGCATCATCCCGGGCATCTGCTTTGGGATCTGGAGCCTGATCGCACTCGATCCGGTAGAGGTCGCTATCTTCGGAATCAACGTCTATGTCATCCGCAACATCCTGATGATGGACTTTGTTCGCCATACGCATCTCAAGATATCGTTCGGCCCGTTGAACAACATCATCCTGTGTCCGCACTGGCACCAGGTGCATCACAGCATCGACCCTCGTCATTATGACAAGAATTTCGGCCTGCTTTTTTCGTTCTGGGATCGTCTGTTCGGAACGCAATTTGTCCCGGAGCCCGATGAAGACCTGAAATTTGGCCTGGTCGATCGCGATGTGCGCGATTACCAGTCGCTCTTTGGGCTCTACATCCTGCCGCTCAAGAAGATGGCAAGGCATGTCATGCGACTGTTTCACAGACGGCCCAATGTGGTCGCGCAGCCACAGGACAGTTCTCCTTCATGAACACCGCTGTTTCCATCGACGTCCTAGGCGCGGAGCGCCTGGAAATCGTCCGTTCGGCGGATCGCCTGGCTGCGGTCGAAGCCGCTTGGATGGAGCTTTGGCATCGTACCGACGGGCTGATCTTTCAAAGCCATGCCTGGATTTCGGCATGGTGGAGTACCGTACAACGCCGTGACCAGCGCGCGTTGCGGATCGGCCTGGTCTGGAAGGGCGAGAGACTCGTTGCTGTCGTTCCGCTGGCGATCGGCAGGCGCAGGGGGCTGCGGTTTCTCGAATGGGCGGCCGGCAGCTATACCGACTATGGGGATATTCTCGTTGCTCCGGAATGCTCGTTATCGGCGCTGCAGGAGCTATGGACCCAACTCTGCGATGCCGGCGGCTTCGACCTTGCCTTGATCAATCGTCTCTCACCGGATGCGGCGGCCCGCAAAATTTTCACGCCAGGAGCTTCCGGCGGCATCAGGCTTCGTCCGTTTCACCGAACGGAAGTCAGCTATCGCGTTGCCGGACAATGGGAAAGCGGAGCGGCATGGTTCGCGGGCCAGTCGAAAAAGACGCGCCAGAACTATCGGCGCGGCATCAAAGCGCTGGAAGAAACCGGACAGGTGAGATTTCGCCTGCTTGCCCCCGACGAGCCGCTGCAACCGGTACTGGAGCGCCTCGCGGCCTTGAAGCGGAAATGGCTGACCGAGCGCATGCGTGAGTCAGACCTGTTCGAAGAGGGCGTCCCGGTACTCGCCGCGCTCGTCGGTGCGTTGGCGCGCGCCGGCGTGCTGCATATCTTCGTCCTCGAATGCAATGGCGTGATGGTCGCGGTGTCGATCAATTTCGTCCAGCACGACGTGATGATGGCCTTCGTGACGACGTTCGATCCGGATTTCGGCCGGGCGTCGCCGGGTGTGATCCTGTTGATGGATTACGTGCAGTGGTCGATAGATCACGGTTTGAGCATGGTCGATTTCCTCTGTGGCGCAGAGTCGTTCAAACACAAATTCTCAACGCAGGCGGTTACGCTGGAATCCGTCATCGGGACGCGCACGGCACAGGGCGCGCTTGCATCTCTTGCCGATCGTGTCCTCCAGACCGTCAGGCATATGCGCGAGCGGTCATCGGCACCACCAGAGGGACGCGATACGCCCGCTCAAGCCGAAGCAGCCTTGGACTAAAGCGCGTCGCATTCGATCGGCCTCATGCGACGCGCTTTCGATTCTTGTTTTATACATGTCGTTATCGCAAAATCGCTGCACACTTTTGCGCGACATGCTTTAGAACGGTTCATCGTTTCACGGAAACGCGGAACAGCTCCATCTTTTGTTTTGACGCAATTCCGGACGAAAACCGTTCACACTTTTCCTGGAATTGCTGTAGCGGCCCGCTCGCAAAAAGCTCAAATGAAGCGCGGTATCGGACCGTTTTGCGGCGTGGTGCGGTCGCCGAGGTCGAGGAAGATTTCGTCGATGTAGCACCATCCCCAACCTTCCGGCGGATCGTAGCCTTCGATGACAGGATGGCCGGTTGCCCGAAAATGCTTGGTGGCATGTCGGTTGGGCGAGTCGTCGCAGCAGCCGACATGGCCGCATGTGCGGCAGAGCCGCAGATGCACCCACTGCGAACCGCTCTTCAGGCATTCCTCGCAGCCGAGCGCGCTCGGTGTCACGTCGCGAATGTCCCCGGCGTGCCTGCATTCGTCTGCCATCATACGCTCCTGACCAGTTGTGGCGCCACGGCGAGACTGCCGTTTCGCGCGAGATATGCATGCAGCGCTGCAACCACCTGGGCGCCTTCGCCGACGGCAGCGGCGACGCGTTTGATCGAGCCGGAGCGCACGTCGCCGATGGCGAACACCCCGCCGCGGTTCGTCTCCAGCGCACCACGTTCCTGGCCAATGTCAGGCCCGGTGCGAACGAAGCCCTTCGCGTCCAACGCCACGCCGCATTGCGCCAGCCAGTCGGTGTTCGGATCGGCGCCGATGAACAGGAAGAGGTGGCGGATCGGACGTGCTGTCTCGGTGTCGCGGTTGCGCCAGCGCACTTTGCCAAGATTGCCGTCGTCGCCTTCCAGTGCCGCAACCTGCGTCTCAGCCAGCACTTCGATGTTCGGCTGTGCACTGACGCGCTCCACCAGATAGCGCGACATGCTCGCATCGAGGCTGCTGCCGCGCGCCAGCAGCCATACCTTCTTCACATGCGCCGCCAGGTAGACGGCAGCCTGGCCAGCCGAATTGCCGGCGCCGACCAGGGCTACCTCTTGCCCGGCGCAAAGCCGCGCTTCGATCGGCGAAGCCCAGTAATGCACGGAGGTTCCCTCGAATTGCGCCAGGTTTGCCATGTCGAGGCGGCGATAGCGCGCTCCGCTGGCGATCACCACCGACCGTGCCCGCACGGTCTCCCCGCCGCCGACGGCGAGCGTATAGTGGGCACCGGACGTGTCGCTTACGCTGCCCAGCAGCTTCGCCTCGTCCGGTATCACCATCTCGACGCCGAATTTCTGCGCCTGGTTGTAAGCGCGCGCCATCAGCGCCATTCCCGAAATGCCGGTCGGAAAACCGAGGTAGTTCTCGATTCGCGAGGAGGCACCCGCCTGTCCGCCGAAGGCACGGCAATCGAGCACGATCGTCGACAACCCTTCGGAAGCCGCGTAGACGGCCGCCGCGAGGCCGGCCGGTCCGGCGCCGACAATGGCCACGTCGTACAGCTTGCCGGCGTCGATCGGCCTCACCAGGCCGATGCAGCGGGCAAGCTCGTTCTCTCCGGGATTGAGCAGCAGCTTGCCGTTCGGACAGAGCACGATCGGCAAATGGTGGATGTCGACATGGAAGCGTTCGATCAGCGTCCTGGCGCAGGGATCGGCAGCCGAATCGAGAACGCGATGCGGCTGACCGCTGCGAGCCAGAAAACCTTGCAGCCTCAGAACGTCGCCGCTGTCGACCGGTCCGACAATGATCGGGCCGGCTGTGCCGCTTTCGAGCAGGCCGACACGGCGCAGGATCAGCGCCCGCATGATGCGCTCGCCGAGGTTTGCTTCCTGCACCATCAGGTCCCTCAGCCTTTGCGAGGGGATGACGAGCGCCTCGACCGGCTCGACCGCCTCCACATCCACCAGTGAGGGTCGGGCTGAAAGCTGCGCCAACTCGCCGACGAAATTGCCTGCACCGTGCGTGACGATTGTTTCGCGCCGGCCGAAGCTGCCGCCCTGGATGATATCCACCTTGCCGGACAGGACCACGATCAGACCTGGCGCCAGCTCGCCGGCCTTGACGATCTGTTCGCCTGCAGCATAGGACACGGCTTCGCCGAAACGGCCCATGCGGTCCAGGTCCGCCTCAGCCAGCACTGGAAACATCTGATCGCGACGGGCAATGGAGATCGGATTGGCGGGTTGAGACATGGTTCGAACCTATCGCCGGTTTCCGACAGTTTGAAGCGGTTTTTGCGGCTTGCGGCCGGTAGGAACCTGGCTCGCCTGTCGGTAAACGCTGTGTGCTTCACTTCGCAGTTAGCTGACGGCGGCCGTGCGACGGTGTCGTCGCGACGTGCCTCACGATCCGTTGCATCTCCTTGATTTGTTTGATTTGCGCATCCCGGCAAACCCGGCGCATGCTGCTTTAGCCGGCACCTGCCTAAGCCGGCCAGGCCCGGCGGGCCGTCCTGTGTCAAACTCTCGGCCGCCGGGCTTCTGGACAGCAGAAAACGGCCTGTGTCCGAGCACTCCGCAAACTGGCCCGCGGCCTGTTGTTCGGCGAGTGCTCAGGCAGCTACCTGAAGCACAATCTTGCCGCGCGTGTGCTGCTTCTCGAGCTGTTCCTCGGCCCTGGCGACTTCCTCAAGAGGATAGATTGCCTGCACGAATGGCCTGACCTTCCCGGCGTCGATGAGGCGGCTGATCTCGGCAAGCTGCGCCGCGTTCGGCTTGGTCAAATAGGAAACGCCGCGAGCCCGATGCAGGCGGGCCTTCTCCGCCGACGGTTCGGAAAGCGTTGAGACGAGCGTCCCGCCGGGCTTGAGCACGTCCCACGAGCGGTCCTGTGTTTCGCCCGCTACCAGGTCGAAGACGAGGTCGACGTCCTCGACAAGCTCCTCGAAGCGCTGGTTCTTGTAATCGACCGCCTGGTCGGCGCCAAGCGCGCGGACGAAATCGAAATCCTGCGCGGACACAGTCGTCGCGACAAACGCGCCCGCGGCCTTTGCGAACTGCACCGCCAGATGACCGACGCCGCCGGCGCCGCCATGGATAAGGACCCGCTGCCCGGATTTGAGGCCGCCGTGATCGAAAAGGCCTTGCCACGCGGTAAGGCCGGCAAGTGGCACGGCGGCGGCTTCGGCGTGGCTTAAGCGTTGCGGCTTCGCCGCCGCCTCCGTTGCCTTGACGACGACATATTCGGCGTTGCCGCCGCGGTCGTTGCCGAGCATGGCATATAGCGGATCGCCCTTCTTCAGCGTATGGGCCCGCGTGCCGCACAGTTCCACCACGCCGGATACGTCGCGGCCGAGTGTGACGGGCAGATCCGCGCCCGAAGAGCCCTCGCGAACCTTGTAGTCGACGGGATTGACGCTTGCCGCGTAGACCTTGAGCGTGACCTCGTCGTCATGCGGCTGAGGCAACGGAACCGCGTCCAGCGAAAGAACCTCCGGTCCACCAAAATCGTGGATACGGACGGCCTTCATAGTAATCATGGCTTGCTCCTCGGGTTGTAGTCCAGTTCGCCTCTGAACAGTTTCGCCGGCAGGCCGGCGTCTATCCAGCCGGCGGTTCGGTCGTAGCAAAGGCCGGCCGATGGTGCGCCGTCAGTGTATCGTTTGCGAATGCTCGCCGCCGGGTTGCGAGATGCCGCTCAGCGCTTCACCTGCTGTTGCCGTCTCGCTGTTGGTGGCGAGGTCGCCCAGCGAAACGATGCCGACCAGGCGCTTGTCGCGATTTAGCACCGGCAAGCGGCGCACTTTCAGGTCAGCCATGTTACGCAGAACATCCT
The DNA here is from genome assembly GCF_040318315.1 of Mesorhizobium sp. M1227. NCBI lineage: Bacteria > Pseudomonadati > Pseudomonadota > Alphaproteobacteria > Hyphomicrobiales > Phyllobacteriaceae > Mesorhizobium > Mesorhizobium sp. M1227. Next base: position 51,335 of record NZ_JAMYLZ010000028.1, on the reverse strand, counting down.
CCGCGTCTTCGTCTTCGAAGCAATACCTGACCTCGGTGCTCATCACTTCCCGTACCTTGGCGTCAGGTGTCTTGCCTTGGGCGACGCCGCGGATTGCGATGTCGCGATCGGTTACCATGCCGACAAGCCGATCGTTCTCGCCCACCGGCATTGCGCCGGCGTCGAGGCGACCCATCATTTCTGCCGCATCGCGCAGGGTTTGCTGCGGACTGGCGATCTCGACGTCCTTTGTCATGCAGTTGCCAACTTTCATTTTAACCTCCCTTGGTTGCAGGGCCCGCCGCCGGTTTCCAGGATGAAAGGGTGAATGAGCGCCAGCGCAAAACGTTCCATGGCAAGACCCGTTTCGAGCGCTTCGCCGAAATCACCCTTGCCATCCTCCACCCGACTGCCCTTCAGGCGGTCGGCCCGGGAAAGGTCGGTTCCGAAGGAATTTCGGAAGGCGTGTCGGGAGGAACTCCGATCGGCTCCTGGTCCGGCGTCGGAATTGGATCCGGCGAGGGCGGGGGTACGCCTGGAGGTTCTCCCGGCGGAGTCTCCGGCGGGGCAGGCGGCCGGGCCGGCTCCGGATTGGGATTGTCCGGCAGTGGATTCGGGTTGTTCGGATCGGGGTTGTTCATCGATCACTCCCTGACATCTGTGGCCTGATCTCCGCCAGAGCGGGGGTGCCGCAGCGGCGAGCAGGCTCTCTTGTCCTAAACCGAGGGGAAGCAAAAGCGTTCCCGCATCCGATGCCAAGCGCGGTGCCAATCTATCGGGCTATCGGGCGGTTCCCAGGCTGGCATACATCCCGTTGGTGCGGAACTGCGTCGGGTTGATGCCGTAGAGGCGGCGGAAGACCTTCGAAAAATAATTGGCATCCTCGAAGCCGCACATGATGGCGACTTCCTTGACCGGCAGGAAATCGGCCTTCGTCAGCAACTTCGCCGCGAGCTGCAGTCGCTGCTGCAGCACGAATTCGGCGGGCGGAAGTCCCTCGCTCTCGGCGAAGCAGCGCGAGAAATGCGCGCGGCTCAGGCCGCTGATCTCAGCGAGATCGGCAACGCGGAGCGGCCTGTCGAGATTGGCCCTGATGTGATCGATGACCGGCTGCATGGCGCTCTTGTCGTCGGTGACGGCATGCGAGCCGAAGACATCGTCGTAGAGCGCCATGGCTGCTTCATAGGCGACGGCCGAGGCGGCTCCCGGCGAGACCGCGCCCGTGATCAGGCGCACACTGCAATCAGCCAGATGATCGATCGTCGAGGGCTGCAGCCGCAGCACCGGACCGACGGCGGCAAGGATCGACTTGTGGATGCGCAGTGCCTCCTCGCCGTTCATCGATATCCAGAAGAACTCCCAGCGTTCGCCCTTGGCCAGCCAGTAACGGTGGTTGTGCGGCACGAGAACCAGCAAAGTGTCGCCCTTTTGCAGGCGGTAGTTCCGGTTCTCGTAGCGCAATCGGCCGGTGCCGCTGATCGTATGCTGGAGCACGGTAAACGGCGTCAGGCCGCGCTTGCGCCCATCCCAGTCGTAGACCTCGTTCTCGCGCACTTCATAGCCGGTGCTTGTCGGCATGGTGTGTAGGCGCTGGCGCCCGCGCGGCAGCGATACTGTCCTGCCCGCCGGCCCGATGTCGATCAAGTTCCGCAGCACAAAATTACCCCTAAAAGCATAATCCTTCTCTGGTCGCTTGCCGAATAAGGCGCATAATCCCTCGAGAAAAGCAAAAGAAACCGCGGTCGAAGAGCGGATGGGAGGAAGTGCCGGATTCCAGCCTGCATAGCGTGGCAGGCGGGCCAGGCCTCTTTTCGCCGCCTTTGCCTAGTGTTCGATCAGGTCGAGGTGAGGCTGATGAGTTTCAAGATCGCTATCATCGGTGCGGGAAGCGTCGGGTTCACCAAGAAGCTCTTCACCGACATTTTGTGCGTTCCTGAATTCAGGGATGTCGAATTCGCATTGACCGATCTCAGCGAGCGCAACCTCCAGATGATCAAGTCGATCCTCGACAGGGTCGTCGAATTCAACAGGCTGCCGACCAAGGTTACGGCAACGACAGACCGCCGTGCTGCCCTCGAGGGTGCCCGCTACATCATCAGCTGCGTTCGCGTCGGCGGTCTCGAAGCCTATGCGGACGATATCCGCATTCCCTTGAAGTATGGCATCGACCAGTGCGTCGGCGACACGATCTGCGCCGGCGGCATCCTCTATGGCCAGCGCAACATTCCGGTAATCCTCGATTTCTGCAAGGATATCCTCGAAGTCGCCGAGCCTGGGGCGAAATTCCTGAACTACGCCAATCCGATGGCCATGAACACCTGGGCGGCGATCGAATATGGCAGGGTCGATACCGTCGGCCTCTGCCACGGCGTCCAGCATGGCGCCGACCAGATCGCCGAAGTGCTCGGCGCCAAGTCGCGCACCGAGCTCGACTACGTCTGCTCCGGCATCAATCACCAGACCTGGTTCATCGACCTGCGTCTCAACGGCCGCAAGATCGGTAAGGACGAGCTGGTTGCCGCCTTCGAGGCGCATCCGGTCTATTCGCAGCAGGAAAAGCTGCGCATCGATGTCCTGAAGCGCTTCGGCGTCTATTCGACCGAAAGCAACGGCCATCTTTCCGAATACCTGCCCTGGTATCGCAAGCGGCCGGACGAAATCACCCGCTGGATCGACATGTCCGACTGGATTCACGGCGAGACCGGCGGCTACCTTCGTTATTCGACCGAAACACGCAACTGGTTCGAAACGGAGTTCCCGCAATTTCTGGAATCCGCCGCCAGGCCGATAGACCCCGCCAAGCGCTCCAACGAGCATGCCAGCCACATTCTCGAGGCGCTGGAGACGAACCGCGTTTACCGCGGCCATTTCAACGTCAAGAACAACGGCATCATCACCAACCTGCCGCAGGACGCGATCATCGAGTCGCCCGGCTTCGTCGACCGCTTCGGTATCAACATGGCCTCCGGCATCACGCTGCCGGAGGCCTGCGCCGCCACTTGCATTTCCTCGATCAACGTCCAGCGCATGTCGGTTCATGCGGCGATCTCCGGCGATATCGACCTGCTGAAGCTCGCGGTCCTGCACGACCCGCTGGTCGGCGCGGTTTCGACGCCGGAAGAGGTTTGGCAAATGGTGGACGAAATGGTCGTCGCCCAGGCTCGCTGGCTGCCGCAATATGCCGATGCGGTGCCGGCCGCGAAGGAACGGCTTTCGAAATCCAGGATCAAGACCCGCGAATGGGCCGGTGCGGCAAGGCGCGACGTCCGTTCGATCGAGGAATTGCGTGCGGAAAAAACGGCTCTCAAGCAGGCCGTCTGAATTTCGCCAGAACGGATCGCGGCAAGCTTTCGGGAGGATTTTCCGCACCCGTCTGTACATTCGTTCGAGGAGAAATGGAGCGGCGTCAACGCGCTCCTGAACAACAGGGAGGAGAGACGATGAGGAATTTTCGAAACATTGGCATTCTCGCCGGGCTGGTGCTTAGCGTCTCGGCCTCGGCGCTGAACGCGTATGCATCCGAGCCGACCGTGCCGCCGGTGCCCGCGCAATTTCCCGCCGAGGGAAAGATCAAATACGTGGCGCGCGACTCCATCCTGGAGTTCAAGGCACTTCCGGAATACCACGAACCCGATTGGGTCACCGACAAATACGTCAAGGCAGGCAAGCTGCCGCCGGTCAAGGACCGGCTGCCGAAGGAGCCGCTGGTCTTCAAGACCGGCAATATGCCGGACGGCGTCGGTGTCTACGGTGATACGATGCGTCATGTCATCGGCGGCCGGCCGGAGGGCTGGAACTACGGCGCCGGCCAGACGCAAGGCTGGGGCGGTATCGACATCGGCCTTTCCGAATGCCTGACGCGCACCGCGCCGCTGTTCCAGGTCGAGGCCAAGGACACGGAGCCGCTGCCGAACCTCGCCAAGAGCTGGGACTGGTCGAAGGACGGCCACACGCTGACGATGCATCTGGTCGAAGGCGCCAAATGGTCGGACGGCGTTCCGTTCAACGCCGACGATGTGATGTTCTACTGGGACGACGAGGTGATCGACCCCAATGTGTCGCCGCTGAACGGCGCGACGCAGGAGACCTTCGGCGTCGGCACGACGTTGAAGAAAATCGACGACTACACCGTCGAGTGGACGTTCAAGGACGCCTTTCCGAAACAATACCTTTACGCCATGGCTTACGGCACCTTTTGTCCGGGCCCGTCGCATATCCTCAAGCCGCAGCATCCGAAATATTCGAAGAACACCTACGAGCAGTTCAAGAACGCGTTCCCGCCGGAATATATGAACATGCCGGTGATGGGCGCCTGGGTGCCGGTGGCATACCGCCCCGACGACATCATCGTCATGCGTCGCAATCCGTACTATTGGAAGGTCGACGAGAAGGGCAACCAACTGCCGTATCTCAATGAACTGCACTACAAATTGTCGACCTGGGCCGACCGCGACGTTCAGGCCGTCGCGGGAGCCGGCGACTTCTCCAATCTGGAGCAGCCAGAGAACTTCGTCGCCTCGCTGAAGCGCGCGGCGCAAAAAGACGCACCGGCACGGCTTGCGTTCGGCGCGCGGCTGATCGGCTATAATCTGCGCATGAATTTCTCAGCCAATGGCTGGGGCAACCCCGACGAGCGCGGACAGGCGATACGCGAGCTGAACCGCAACGAGGACTTCCGCAAAGGCGTCACCATGGCGCTCAACCGCAAGGCGCTCGGCGACTCGCTGGTCAAGGGTCCGTTCACTGCCATCTATCCGGGCGGCTTATCCTCGGGCACGAGCTTCTACGACCGGAAGTCGACGGTCTACTACCCCTTCGATCTCGAAGGCGCTAAGGCGGAACTCGCCAAGGCAGGCCTGAAGGACACGGATGGCGACGGCTTCGTCAATTTTCCTGCAGGTACCGCCGGCGGCAAGAATGTCGAGATCGTGATGCTCGTCAACAACGACTACACCACCGACAAGAGCCTTGCCGAAGGTGTCGTCGCCCAGATGGAAAAGCTAGGGCTGCGGATCGTGCTGAACGGACTCAACGGCACCCAGCGCGATGCCTCGCAATACTCCGGCCGCTTCGACTGGCTGGTACGGCGCAACGATCAGGAGCTGACTTCCGTCGTCCAGAATACCGATCAGCTGGCCCCGGTCGGTCCACGAACCAGCTGGGACCATCGTGCGCCGGAAAACGGCGAGGTCGATATGATGCCTTTCGAGAAGGACCTCGTCGACATCGTCAACAAGTTTGTCTCGTCCGCGGACAATGACGAGCGCGCCAGCCTGATGAGAAAGTTCCAGAAGATCTCGACCGAGCACGTCTACAATGTCGGCCTGACGGAATATCCCGGCGCGCTGATCATCAACAAACGCTTCTCCAACATCCCGCAGGGCACGCCGATCTTCATGTTCAACTGGGCCGAGGATTCGATCGTCCGCGAGCGGGTCTTTGTCGCTGCCGACAAGCAGGCCAAGTACGAGCTGTTCCCCGAAGAGCTTCCCGGCAAGCCCGGAGACAAGGGCCCGATGAACTAGGTTTACCTCCCCTGACTGACAACTCCGGCCGCGCCAGTTGGCGCGGCCGGACAAAGCAAACCTCCGTACGCTCAAAGAGAGCGACCGGCCAGACAAGGAAGCGGACCGACCGATGTTGCGATTCCTGCTCACGCGCATAGCGTCGGCGATCCCGGTCCTCGCCATTCTGAGCCTGGTCACCTTCGCCATCATCCAGGCGCCGCCGGGCGACTATGCCGACTACATCCGCTCGCAGTTGATCAATCAGGGCGGGGCCTCATTCGCCGAGGCCGACGCGCAGGCCAAGGCCTATCGGATAGAACACGGGCTCGATAAGCCGCTGCCCGTCCAGTATTTCAACTGGATCGGTGGCATCATCACCCGCGGCGATTTCGGCTACAGCCTCTATTACAACAAGCCGGTGGCCGATGTGGTGGGCGAGCGGCTGCCGCGCACGCTGCTGCTGGCGCTGGTGTGCCATCTGCTGGCCTCGGTCCTCGGTATCACCTTCGGCATATGGGCGGCGACCAGGCAGTACAGCTGGATCGACAGTACGCTGTCAGCGATTTCCTTCCTCGGCATGACGGTGCCGCGCTTCCTGATGGCGCTGATCATCGTCTATCTGCTGGTCTTCCAGTTCAACGTTTCCGAGATCGGCAGCTTCTTTTCGCCGCAATTTGGCGGGGCGCCGTGGTCCTGGGCGAAGTTCGTCGATCTCGTCCGGCATGTCTGGCCGGTTGTCGCCATCGCCACCTTCGGCGGGCTCGCCTACAACATGCGGGTGATGCGCGGCAATCTGCTCGACACGCTGAACGCGCAATATGTCGAAACCGCTCGCGCCAAGGGCCTTAGCGGCGGTGCGGTCGTGATGCGCCATGCGGTGCCCAATGCGCTGCATCCGCTGGTCATGTATCAGGGCGTGGTGCTGCCCTATATGCTGACCGGCGAGATCGAGACCGCGATCATCTTTGCCCTGCCGACCGTCGGCCCGGCGATCGTTGGCTCGATGGCGGTCGGCGACGTCTATGTCACGGCGACATTCATGATGGTGCTGTCGGCGACGCTGATCGTCGGCAACATCATCGCCGACATGCTGCTCGTCATGCTCGATCCGCGTGTGCGCCAATATGCAGGGTCCTGAGATGCTTGCTTTCGAGCCCTCGCTGCCGCCACTTGCCGAGGAACCGGCCAAGATCAAGCCGCGCGGCAATGAGAGTTACATCGCACTCGTCTGGCGCCGCCTGAAACGGTCCTGGACCGGCATGGCCGGGCTCATCCTGGTCGCGTTTCTGGTGCTGCTGGCGGTGTTTGCCGACTTCTTCGCACCGATGGATCCCAAGGTGACCGATGTCGGCTTCGCCCCGCCGCAGGTGATGAGCTTCCATGACAAGGACGGCAACTTCGTCTTCCAGCCACGCGTCTATGCCCTGGCGGATTCGGAAGACCTCGACCCGGTTACCTTCCAACCCGTCGTCGGGCCGGACTACGACCATCCGCGGCTGCTCGGCTTCTTCGTCAAGGGAGCGGAGTACAGACTGCTCGGCCTGCTTCCCGCGAACCGGCACTTCTTCGGCTCGACCGACGGCCAGCCGGTGCACTTCCTTGGCACCGACAAATTCGGTCGCGATGTGCTGGCTCGTGCGATCTATGGTTCGCGCATCTCGTTGATGATCGCATTGACCGTGGTCTTCATCGTCACCGTGATCGGCACGACGGTCGGCATGGTGTCGGGCTATTTCGGCGGCACATTCGACGTCTGGGTCCAGCGCTTCGTCGAACTGGTGCTCGCGTTTCCGCAATTGCCGCTTTATCTGGCGCTGACCTCGCTGGTTCCGGTGACGGCGCCGACGAATGTCTTCCTGGCCTTCGTGATCGTTGTCATGTCGGCACTCGGCTGGGCGCAGATGTCGCGCGAAGTGCGCGGCAAGACCCTGGCACTGGCGCGGATTGATTACGTTCGTGCGGCGATGGCGGTCGGCGCCACAGATGGCCGCATCATCATGCAACACATTTTTCCAAACGTGATGAGCCACGTGATCGTTGCGGTCACGTTGGCAATCCCCAGCGTGGTTCTGCTCGAATCCTTCCTCGGTTTTCTCGGCTTCGCGGTGAAGCCGCCGCTGATCTCCTGGGGCCTGATGCTGCAAGACACCGCGACGTATTCGGTCATCGGCACCTATCCCTGGATCCTCTCACCGGTCGGCTTCGTGCTTGTCACCGTCTTCGCGTTCAACGCGCTTGGCGATGGACTGCGCGATGCGGTCGATCCTTATTGAGCATGAGATGATGCAACACGCGCTCGTCAAATCCTTCGCACCGCCTGTCCGGCTCGACCATGACGGCCGTTCGGAAAACCCGGTCATTGATGCCCGCAACATCGCCGTCGATTTCAAGGTCGAACACGGCATGATCGAAGCCGTCAAGGACATCTCCTTCCAGCTCTATCGCGGCGAGACGATCGCCATTGTCGGCGAGTCGGGATCGGGCAAGTCGGTGACGGCGCGCACCGTCATGGGACTGTTGTCGAAGCGCGCAGTCGTGTCGCCGAAATCGACTGTCGAATACAACGGGGCCAACATCCTGAAATTTTCCGAGCGTGCGCGGCGCAAACTGCGCGGCGACCGCATCTCGATGATCTTTCAGGAGCCGATGAGTTCGCTTAACCCGATCTACACGATCGGAAGCCAGATCGTCGAGGCGATACGGGTGCATCGCAAGATGAGCCGCAGGCAGGCCGAAGCAAGAGCGCTCGAGCTGCTGCAGCAGGTACAGATTCCTGAGCCCCAGGCGCGGCTGAAACAATACCCGCACCAGCTTTCCGGCGGCCAACGCCAGCGTGTGATGATCGCCATGGCGCTGGCCAACGATCCCGATGTGCTGATCGCCGATGAGCCGACGACGGCGCTCGACGTCACGGTTCAGGCGCAGATCCTCAATCTCATCCGAAACCTGCAGAAGAAACTGCGCATGGCGGTGATCCTGATCACGCATGACCTGACCGTGGTGCGGCAGTTCTCCGACTATGTCTACGTCATGCAGCATGGGGAGATGCGCGAGCACAATGTGACGGAGAAGCTGTTCGCCAATCCGCAGCATCCCTACACCTGTCACCTGCTTGCCTCCGAGCCGCGCGGCCAGGCAAATCCGTTGCCGGAAGGCGCCGACGTTATTCTTGAAGCTAGGAATGTGCGCGTCTCCTTCATGCTGCGGCATGGCACGTTCATGAGGCCGGACCTGCGCGAACTCGTTGCCGTCGACAGCCTCAGCCTGACCCTTCGACGGCACGAGACGCTGGGTCTCGTTGGCGAATCCGGATCGGGCAAGACCACCTTCGGCGAGGCGTTGCTCAGGCTCAACACCACCGACAGCGGCGAGATCTATTTCGATGGCCAGCCGATCCATGGCTGCTCGCGGGCGCAGATGCGGCCGTTGCGGTCGCGCATGCAGGTCGTCTTCCAGGATCCGTTCTCGTCGCTCAACCCGCGCATGACGATCGGCCAGATCATCGAGGAAGGGCTGGTCGTCAACCGCATGGGCGCCACCAGGAACGATCGGATCGAGCGGGTGCGCGAGGCGCTGATCAGCGCCGGCATGCCCGGCGATATCCTCTCGCGCTTCCCGCACGAGTTTTCCGGCGGCCAGCGCCAGCGTATTGCGATTGCCCGCGCCGTCGCGCTCGAACCGGAATTCATCGTACTCGACGAGCCAACATCGGCGCTGGATCTCTCGGTCCAGGCGCAGATCATCGAATTGCTGCGCAAGCTGCAGCGCGAACGGGGCCTGAGCTACATCTTCATCTCGCACGACCTCAAGGTCGTGCGGGCGCTGTGCCACCGCGTCATCGTCATGCAGCACGGCAAGATCGTCGAAGAGGGGCCGGTCGACGAAGTCCTGTCCCATCCCAAGACCGCTTACACCGAACGGCTGGTCAAAGCCGCTTTCGAGGTAGCCTAATTGCTTATGCCGGAGGTTGTTGTGGCAAGAAATCCCAAGGTCGCTTTCATCGGAGCTGGCTCGACGGTGTTCATGAGGAACATCGTCGGCGACATATTGCAGCGTCCGGCTTTATCCGGCTCGACGATCGCGCTGATGGACATCAATCCGCAACGGCTCGAGGAAAGCGCAATCGTCGTCGGCAAGCTGATCTCGACGCTTGGCGTAAAGGCCAAAGCCGAAACCTATTCGGACCAGCGCAAGGCGCTGGCGGGCGCCGATTTCGTCGTCGTCGCCTTCCAGATCGGCGGCTACGAGCCCTGCACGGTAACCGATTTCGAAGTTCCGAAGAAATACGGGCTGCGCCAGACCATCGCCGATACGCTCGGTGTTGGCGGCATCATGCGAGGCTTGAGAACCGTGCCGCATCTCTGGAAGATCTGCGAGGACATGCTCGCGGTCTGCCCGCAGGCGATCATGCTGCAATATGTCAACCCGATGGCGATCAACACCTGGGCGATCGCGGAGAAATACCCCGACATCAAGCAGGTCGGCCTCTGCCATTCGGTGCAAGGTACGGCGATGGAACTGGCGCATGATCTCGATATTCCCTACGAGGAGATTCGCTACCGCTCGGCCGGCATCAATCACATGGCCTTCTACCTGAAGTTCGAGCATCGCCAGCCGGACGGCTCCTACCGCAATCTCTATCCGGATCTGCTGCGCGCCTACAGCGAAGGGCGGGCGCCGAAGCCGGGATGGAATCCGCGCTGCCCGAACAAGGTGCGCTACGAGATGCTGAAGCGCCTCGGTTACTTCGTCACCGAGAGCTCCGAACATTTCGCGGAATACACGCCCTATTTCATCAAGGACGGGCGCGAGGATCTGATCGAGAAATTCGGTATCCCGCTCGACGAATACCCGAAGCGCTGCATCGAGCAGATCGAACGCTGGAAGGGGCAAGCGGAAGCCTATCGCTCGGCTGACAAGATCGAAGTGGAGCAGTCGAAGGAATATGCGTCCTCGATCATGAATTCGGTCTGGACCGGCGAGCCGTCGGTGATCTACGGCAACGTCCGCAACAATGGCTGCATCACGTCATTGCCGTATAATTGCGCGGCCGAGGTGCCATGCCTCGTCGACGCCTCCGGCATTCAACCCACGTTCATTGGCGACCTGCCGGTGCAGCTCACCGCGCTGATCCGCACCAATATCAACGTCCAGGAGCTGACGGTCCAGGCGCTGATGACCGAGAACCGCGAGCACATCTATCACGCGGCGATGATGGACCCGCACACGGCGGCCGAGCTCGACCTCGACCAGATATGGTCGCTGGTCGATGATTTGCTGGTTGCGCATGGCGATTGGCTGCCGGCCTGGGCGCGTGGAGCGCGCAGCGTTCGAGCGGCCTGAGGCGCAGGGCTGTCTATTTCACTCGCCTATGCCGACCATAGGGCCGGCTTTGAAAGCGGAGCGGCGTTGCCGGCAGATGTTTCGAAATCAAAGAGCTTCTGCGTCACGAGTGCAGCCGCCCCTCTTGCCCAGGAATTGTCCTCCCAGTCCAGCAGCATTGGTGGTGCCGCGCGAAAGGTATTTTTCCCAAGCGTCAGCCGCATTGGGCCAAACAGCGCATCGCCAAACGACACGGCTTCACCACCGACGACAATGACCTCCGGGTCGGTGATGTTGACAAGATTGGCGAGATGCCGGCCGATGCCATGTCCCGCTTCCTCGAGAATGGCGACGGCTCGCGGTTCGCGGTCTGCCAAGGCTGCCATAAGGCTGACTTTGCTATCCGTTTCGTTGTGCCCCGTGGCTTCGCGCCAGGTGCGCAGGATCGCCGGCTCGGCGTAATAGGCCATCAAGCAGCCGCGCTTTCCGCACTCGCAAAGGCGGCCGTTCTCCTCATATGAGGTGTGGCCGAACTTGCCGGCGGCACCGTTCGCGCCGCGATAGAGTTTGCCATCGAAGACGAGCGCGCAGCCGATTCCGACGCCGATCGCCAGCACAGCCATATTGCGGTGCTGGCGTCCCAGGCCGAAGAGTTGCTGGGCAATGGCATAGGCATTGGTGTCGTCCTCAAGCCACACGGGGACGTCTACCAGTTCGGCCAGCATCGGGCCAAGGGGAACGTTGTCCCAGTTATAGCGATTGCTGCGGATACACACAGCCTTCTGGTTGTCTATGACGCCAGGCATTGAAATGCCGATCCCGGCAAGCTTGGCAGCGGGCCGATCGACAATGGAAATCAGCTCCGGTACCGCCTTGGCCAAGGTCGCTATGATGTGGTCGGGATCGCTGTCCGAGAGCTTGACGCGCAGAGAGCCCAGCGGATTGGTCGCAAGATCGGTGACCACGCATTCGACCGATCCGACCATCAGCTTGAAACCTATGGCAAGGCCGTTGGCATAGTTGATATCCACCGGGATAGGGCGGCGCCCAGCCGAGCCCACGACTGTCTTGCCTTCGATCAGCAGGCCATCCTCGATGAGGTCGGCCACGACGAAGGTGACCGCTGCCGGACTAAGGCCGGTAACTGACGCTATGTCGGCCCGGCTGCGCGCTCCTTCCTGCCGCAAGAGATTGAGGATCAGTCTGCGGTTCATCGCCCGAGTCGTGCTCGGGTCACCCTTGAGCTTCACGGATCCGCTTTCTTAATTTTGTAAATTAATTATTGCCTCTCGAGAAAACATATGCATAAGTTTGCCCGACTGTTCAACACCCGAACCGGGGGTCAGCGAAATTAATCCGGTTAGCAATGTCACCGCGCTCTGAAGGAGCGGGCAAGCATATTCCCTTGCCCGGGAGGGTGAGCCGTGCCGTTGAGAAGAACAACCGCGCCGGCCGGTGTGCCAGTAGAGAATTGACAACACGGGAGGAGTAACAATGACGTTCAAGTGGATTGAAAAGCCGTCGACGCGGCGCAATTTCCTGAAGGGAGCTGGGGGCATTTCCGCTGGAGCCCTCGCGGGCTTCCCGATGCCGGCACTCAGCCAGTCGAGCGAAGTCACCATCATTTCCGACGAAAACAATGCCGATGCCCTGCGGATCTTGCGGCGCATCGCGGCCGACTTCGAGAAGCAGTCCGGCACCAAGGTTGTGATCAACAATATGGATCACGAGGCCCACAAGACCGCGATCCGCAACTACCTTGTCGCCGGCGCGCCGGATGTCTGCTTCTGGTTCTCCGGAAACCGCATGCGCGCCTTCGTCACTCGCGGCCTGTTCGACGACATTTCGGATCTGTTCGAGAAGGAAAAGTACAAGGACGTGCTGGGTGCCACGACCGGTGCCGTCACTGTCGACGGCAAGCAGTATGGCCTGCCGACTGGCGGCACGATGTGGGGCATGTTCTATCGCAAGGACGTCTTTGCCGAGCACGGACTGACGGTGCCGGCGACCTGGGACGAATTCCTTGCTTACGGCCAGAAGTCCAAGGCTGCCGGCCTTATTCCCGTCAGCATCGGCACCAAGGAACTCTGGCCGGCGGCCGGATGGTTCGACCAGATGAACCTGCGGATCAACGGTCTCGACAAGCACTTTGCCTTGATGAATGGCAAGATGGCTTACACCGACCCGGCGCTGACGCCTGTTTTCGACCACTGGGAAGAGCTGATCAAGCAGGGTTTCTTCACACCGGATCAGACGTCGTTCGGCTGGCAGGAGGCCGGCGCCTTCCTCGCCCAGAAGAAGGCCGGCATGATGAACCTCGGTGCCTTCGTGAAAGCTACTTTCCCTGAGCAGGATCTCGAGCAGCTGACATTCGCCCCTTTCCCGAAGATTGACGGCGCCCTCGACCGCTACGAAGAATTCTCGGTCAATTCGGTCCACATCCCGGCCAACGCCAAGAACAAGGCGGGTGCCCGCGAGTTCCTCGCGTTCTTCTACCAGCCGGAAAATTTCGGCCCTTATCTGGAACCCGGCGGCAACGTTCCGCCGCGCAACGACCTTCCGGCCAGCAAGGACCCGCTGGTCAACGCGGCTGTGGAAAGCCTGAAGACGGTGGCCGGCACGTCGCAATATTACGACCGTGACACCGATCCCGACATGGCCCAGGCCGGCCTGGTCGGCTTCCAGGAATTCATGGCCAAGCCGGAGCGCCGGGACGCCATTCTTCAGCGTCTCGAGGGAACCCGTCGCCGGATCTTCAAGATCTAGCGCCTCCCAGCGGAGGGGAGCGGGGTTCGTACTCTGCTCCCTGATGCTTTCCGTGAATGAGGTCTCCCAAAATGACGAAGCTTTGGCGCCGCCATCGCTGGTGGCTGACACCGACACTTCTGATCCTGCCAGCCGCTGTGCTGTTTTCCGTCGTCATTCTGGCATCTGCGGTCGAGAGCCTGTGGATCAGCCTGCACGAATGGGACGGCTTCAGCCCGATGGTCTGGATCGGCCTCGGCAACTACCGCGAACTGTTCGCCGACCCGCAGTTCTATGTTTCGCTGAAGAACAATCTGATCTGGTTGGTGATGTTCATGCTGGCGCCGCCGCTCGGCCTCGCCATCGCGCTGCTCGTCAACCAGAAAATCCGCGGCATGCGCCTGCTCAAATCGCTGTTCTTCATTCCGCTGGTGCTGGCTTCGGTTGCCGTCGGCGTTGTCTTCACCTGGGTCTATACGCCGGAATTCGGACTTCTCGCCCTGATCTTCCGCACCTTCGGCGCGACCGCCCCGGCAGTGCTGTCGGATGAAAACTTCGTCACCTTCGCCGTCGTGATCGCAGCGTTGTGGCCGCAGATCGCCTTCTGCATGGTGCTCTATCTCGCCGGCCTCAACAATCTCAGCGAGGACCTGATCGGCGCCGGGCGGGTCGACGGCGCCAGGGGCTGGAACATGCTGCGCCACATCGTGTTGCCGCAGCTGACGCAGGTCACCTTTATCGCCATCGCCGTCACTGTTGTCGGCGCACTGCGTTCCTTCGACATGGTCTCGGTGATGACCAGCGGCGGCCCCTTCGGTTCGTCCGAGGTGCTTGCCTATCAGATGTTCGAGCAGTCCATATTTTCCTACCGCTTCGGCTATGGCGCGGCCATTGCCTCGGTGCTGTTCGTGATCATGGCGGTCTTCATCGCCTGGTACCTGACGCGGATGATCCGCGCCGATGAAAGAGGCGGCTGATGTTTCCCCGCCCGATTCCCGAGACTGCTATTTGGCAGCGTGGCCTCTATGTCGTGCTGGTGGTCGGCATCCTGATTGTCTGGCTGGCGCCGCTCTTTGCCATCATCCTTACCTCGTTCCGCTCTACACAGGATGTCATGGGCGGCAATCTGTGGGGCTGGCCGACCCAATTCGGCCTGGTCGACAACTACACGGCGGTCTTCACCCAGACGCCCATGGCCCGCTACTTCCTCAACAGCCTGACGATCACAATCCCCTCGGTGATGGGCGTTCTCATCTTGAGCACGCTCGCCGGGTTCGTGCTCGCCCGTTACCGGTTTCGCGGCAATATGCTCGTCTTCGCCCTGTTCGTCGGCGGAAACTTCCTGCCGCACCAGATCATGATGATCCCGGTGCGCGATCTCATGGTGCGGCTCAACCTCTACGACACGATGGCGGCCCTGATCATCTTCCATATCGCCTTCCAGACCGGGTTTGCGACACTGTTCATGCGGAACTTCATCGCCGCCTTGCCGGGAGAACTGTTTCAGGCCGCCAGGGCCGAGGGCGCGACGCCGTTTCAGACATTGGTACATGTCGTGGTCCCATTGGTGCGGCCGGCTCTCGCGGCGCTGGCCATCCTGCTCTTCACCTTTATCTGGAACGATTATTTCTGGGCGGTCGTGCTGACCATCAGCGATACCGTCAAACCGGTAACCGCCGGCCTCGCCAACCTGCGCGGCGAATGGGTCTCGGCCTGGAACCTGATCTCGGCTGGCACCATCGTCGTGGCTTTGCCGCCGGTTGCCATGTTCTTCCTAATGCAGAAGCACTTCATCACCGGCCTCACCATGGGAGCGGTCAAGGGATGAGCGACCATGACTTCAAGGCGTCGCCCACCCGATCCGAAACTGATTTCGCAAGCAGGGCTCCATGACCAGTCTTGAACTCCGGCAGATACAAAAGAATTATGGCAGCTACCACGCGCTGCGCGGCATCGATCTCAGCGTCGAACAGGGCGAGTTCATTGTCACCGTCGGGCCGTCCGGCTGTGGCAAGTCAACGCTGTTGAAGATCATCGCCGGGCTTGAAACCGTCTCGACCGGTAAGATTCTGATCAACGGCCGTGATGTCACCACCACCGAGCCGGGTGAGCGCGGCATTGCCATGGTCTTCCAGTCCTATGCGCTTTACCCGCATATGACCGTCGCCGAGAACATGGGTTTCGGCCTGCGCATGGCGCATCGCCCCAAGGCCGAGATCGATGCCGCCGTGCTGCGAGCCGCCAAGATCCTTCGCATTACCGACCAGCTCGACAAGCGGCCGAAACAGCTTTCCGGCGGCCAGCGTCAGCGAGTGGCGATCGGCCGTGCGATAACCCGCTCGCCCGACGTGTTCCTGTTCGACGAACCATTGTCCAACCTCGACGCAGCGCTGCGCACGCAGATGCGCGTCGAGCTTTCCGATCTGCACGCCAGGCTCGGCGCCACCATGGTCTATGTCACGCACGACCAGACCGAGGCGATGACAATGGCGAGCCGTATCGTCGTGCTCAATCGCGGCTCGGTCGAGCAGGTGGGCGCTCCGCTCGAACTCTACCGCAATCCGGCCAATCTCTTCGTCGCGGGCTTCCTCGGCGCACCCCGGATGAATTTTTTCGAAGTGACCGTCGCCGCTGTCTCCGGCGGTGCCGCCACGCTGTCGACCGCCGGTCTTTCTCCTTTGACTGTCGAACTGACGGAAGCGGCATCCGTACAGGTCGGCGATAGGGTGACGATGGGGATTCGGCCGGAGAGCATCAGCTTGGCCGCGGAAGGGACAGCGAGTTTTGCAGGACGGGTGCGGCTGGTCGAGCATCTCGGCCGCGAGACCATCCTCTATGCCGACGCGGGCCCGCTGCAATGCGTCAGTTCCGAAAGCGGCAGCGGCAACGTCACCGTCCAGATCGGCCATGCGAGTGCCGTCGCTGCCGACGCGACCGTCGGCTTCAAGGTCGAGCCGCGTGACGTCTATCTCTTTTCCTCTGTCGATGAGCGGACAATCAGTGCCCGCAAATCCACCATCACCGACTGATCTGCAGGAGTATCCTTCGTGAACAAGACTTCAAGAGGCCGCGCCCTGTCGGTCTGGCGCACGATCCAGACCGACCGCTTTCTGGTCGGCGCGCCGCACTATCCCGAACATGTGGACGAGAGTTACTGGGACAACGACGCCCGGCGCATGGCCGAGGCCGGCTTCAACGTCGCCCGCCTCGGCGAATTCGCCTGGCACATTTTCGAACCGCGTGAAGGCACCTTCGATTTCGACCTGTTCGACCGGGCAATCGAGCGCCTCGCGCGTCACGGCGTCAACACGATCCTGTGCACGCCGACCGCCACCCCGCCGCGCTGGCTGACGGCAAAACATCCGGAAATCCTGCGGCTTGATGGAAATGGCCGGTCGATGGGCCACGGCTCGCGCCAGTATGCCGACACCAGCAGCCCGGTGTTTCGCGACTACAGCCGCAAGATTACCAGGGCGATGGCGGACCACTACCGCGACAACGCAAATGTCATCGGCTGGCAGACCGACAATGAACTCAACACCAGCATGCCGGAATCCTATTCGCCGTCGGCATTGAAGGAATTCCAGGCTTACCTTCAGGAAACCTACAAGACGATAGACAGGCTGAACTTCGCCTGGGGTGGCGATTTCTGGGCGACGGCTTACGGCGATTTCAGCGAAATTGTCTTCCCGCTGGATTTTTCCCCGTCCTTTCCCGGTCCCGGTCACCTCCAGGACTACCACCGTTTTCTCGCCTTTTCGACAGCACGGTTCCAGCACGACCAGGTCGAGATCCTGAGAAAAGCGAATGCCAGTTGGTTCATTTTCCACAATCTCGGCGGATTGCGTGACATCGACTTTCGCGGCCAATTCTCCACCGATCTCGACTTCGTCGGCTACGACATCTATCCGTTCCTCTATGACGAGTTCTTTCGCCTAGGCAACCACGCCAAGATCCAGGCGCTGCATCTCGACATCTGCAGGGGATTTTCCGGCAACTACATAGTGCCGGAACAACAGTCGGGTTTTGGCGCCCAGCCGGGCTTCTGCACGCTGACGCCGGAGCCAGGCGAAATGCGACGCATGGCGATGTCGTCGGTTGCGCGTGGCGCCGATGGGATCATGTTCTTCCGCTGGCGTCCCGCACATTTCGGCGCCGAGATATACTGGATGGGCATCATAGACCATGATGATGTCGCTCGCCGCCGCTATGACGAAGCCAGGCAGTTCGCCACCGAGATGACGGCGCTTAAAGACAAGATCCTGGGCACCCATGTGCGGATGGATGTCGGCATCGCCGGCTCGGACTTCGACAATCAGGAAGCCCACAAGACCTTCCCCATCGGCCTGCCAAGTCCGCAGGATGATGCAATCTTGCTGCATCAGTATTGCTATGACCGCGGCATCGCCTGCGGCTTCATCCACCCGGAAGACGATCTGTCGAAGCTCAAGGTGTTCTACGTGCCGCATTGGGTGATCTGGAAGGACAGCTGGACCGAGCGGCTGCAAGTCTTTGCCGAAAATGGCGGTACCGTCATCATCGGCGCGCGCACTGGAACCCGCGACGAAAACAACCACGTCATCCGCGAGACAGCGCCGGGCCGGTCGCTGTCGAAGTTGACCGGCGTTCG
This sequence comes from Mesorhizobium sp. M1227, assembly GCF_040318315.1. NCBI lineage: Bacteria > Pseudomonadati > Pseudomonadota > Alphaproteobacteria > Hyphomicrobiales > Phyllobacteriaceae > Mesorhizobium > Mesorhizobium sp. M1227. The sequence goes on along the minus strand of NZ_JAMYLZ010000028.1, from coordinate 33,152 downwards.
CGTCGAGGATTTCGGGCGGCTGGCGGCACCTGGGGCCAATGGCCTGTTCAATACGATGTCGCGCTCCGGCGGGCTCGTCATTCCTCCCGACAGACCGGCCGAATCCAGCCGCCGTATCCGTCGTTTTACCGTCGGAAACCACGAGGTCGATGCCGGTTATTTCTATGAGAACCTCGCAGTCGAACCGGAAGTCGAAATTGTAGGGGTTTGGTCGAACCGCTACGCGGCGGGAACGCCTGCAATTACCTCCCGCGCCGTCGGCAAGGGCCGTGTGCTCTATGTCGGCACTTATCTAACCCCGGAGCTGACAGCTCAACTCGCTACGCGCACTTTCGTCGATGCGAATGTGGAGCCTCTGGTTCCGGATCTGCCGGACGGCGTCGAGGTCACGATGCGCGAGAATGACGAACGCCGGCTGCTGTTCGTGCAAAACGTCAAAGACACGCCCGTTTCGGTAACCGGCGTTCCCTTCGGCAGCAACCTGCTCGATAGCGAAGGACCCGTCTCCGGAGTGTTGACGCTGGACGGCTATGGCTGCGCTGTCCTCGAATTGATCTGAGCATTGTCGCGGACGTTAGCCATACGAAGCCTGAGTACTCCTGGAATTCGACCGCCATCGGCAGCACGCCGGCATCGATGCGTATCGAACCGGCGCTTTGAACGTGCGCAAGGAACGGCCGGCGAACTGCTGTTGCTCGCATTCAACGACGGCAGTTACACTACCGGCGCGACCATCGGAGCCGATGGCGGCATCTCGTTTCATCCTTGTGAGCGCCATGAATTTCGACATTTCCGTCCGAACCGAGGCCTTCCGCAGCCGGATCGCCGATTTCGTCGAGCGCGAAATCCTGCCGCTCGAGGCTGACAAGGCTTGCTATGACGGCCATGGCAATATTGCGCTGCCGCTGCTTGAAACGCTGCGCGGCAAGGCGAAAGCAGCCGGCCTGTGGTGCCTGCAGCTCAAACCCGAGACCGGCGGGGCCGGCCTTTCCAAGGTGGATATGGCCGTCTGCTATGAAGAGATGAACCGCTCGATCTTCGGTCCGGTCGTGTTCAATTCCGCGGCCCCCGACGATGGCAATATGATGATGCTGGAAGGGTTGGGAACGCCTGAGCAGAAGCAAAGATGGCTGAAACCGATCGTCGAGGGCAAGGTGCGCTCGGCTTTCGCAATGACGGAACCGCATCCGGGCGGCGGCTCCGACCCGTCGATGATCATGACCAGAGCCGAACGGCGTGGCGACAGATATGTCGTCACAGGCCGCAAATGGTTCATCACCGGCGCGCAAGAGGCGAGCCACTTCATTCTCATTGCGCGCACTTCGGACGATCCGCGTCACGGCCTTTCGGCCTTGCTGTTCCACAAGGACCAGCCGGGCTGGCGGATCGTGCGGCGCATCGAAATCATGGGACCGGAAGAACATGGCGGCCATTGCGAGCTGGAGTTCGACGGCCTGGAAGTCCCGGTCGAGGACGTGCTTGCCGGCGAAGGCAGCGGCCTCCGGGTTACCCAGGTCCGGCTCGGTCCGGCGCGGCTCACCCATTGCATGCGCTGGCTCGGTCTTGCCAAGCGCTGCATCGAGATCGCGCGCGCCTATGCCGCCGAGCGTAGCGGTTTCGGGCAGCTTTTGGCCGACCGTGAGAGTATCCAGCTGATGCTCGGCGACCTTGCCATGCGCATCGAGATCGGGCGGCTGCTGGTGATGAAGGCGGCCTGGGAGCTCGATCGCGGTGGCTTTGCCCGCAAGGAGGTCTCCATGGCCAAGATCCAGGTCGCCAACGTGCTGCATGACGCCGCCGACGTGGCGATCCAGATCAACGGCGCCCGCGGCTATTCGAAAGACACTGTACTCGAATGGATTTACCGCTACGCCCGCCAGGCTCGCCTGGTCGACGGCGCCGACGAGGTCCACAAGATGGTGCTCAACCGCTTTCTCAACGAGGAAGGTGCGGGCTTCTGGCGCTGGCATGTCGAAGCCGGCAGACAAGACGAAACAGGTCGCGGCGGGAACCGCTGAGCCGGCAATGAGGATGGATTTCGATCCGGTACGCCTGGAGGATTTTCTGAGAGCGCATTTTGGCGATGGCCAAATGTCGCTTGAGCGGATCGTCGGCGGCCAATCCAACCCGACCTATTTCGTCGACTATGGCGGCCGCCGCATGGTTCTGCGCAAGAAACCTCCGGGACCGATCCTGCGCGGCGCTCATGCGGTCGATCGCGAGTACCGGGTGATCGAGGCGCTAGCATCGACAAAGGTGCCGGTGCCGCGGCCGGTGCTCTATCACGACGGCGACGAGCCGCTCGGCACGCCGTTCTATCTGATGCAGCGGCTCGACGGCCGGGTGTTCCACGATGGCGCGTTGCCGGGACTGGCGCCGGACGAGCGGCGCGGCATCTATTTCGGCATGGCCGAGGCGCTGGTAAAGCTGCACGCAGTCCGGCCGGAAGAGGTTGGGCTCGGCGACTATGGCCGTCCCGGGAACTATTTTGAGCGACAGATCGCGCGCTGGACCAGACAGTTGCGGGAATCGCCGAGTGAGCGCATTGCCGCGCTCGAAGCCGTCGCCGAATGGCTGCCGCGACATCTTCCGCCAGATGACGGCCACGTTTCGATCGCGCATGGCGATTTCCGTCTCGGCAATCTCATCTTCCATCCCGAGCGGCCCGAGGTGATCGGCATACTCGACTGGGAGTTATCGACCCTCGGCCATCCGCTTGCTGATCTCGGCTTCTGCTCGATGCCCTGGCATTCCTCATCGGACGAATATGGCGGCATCCTCGGCCTTGATCAGGCAGCCCTCGGGATTCCGACACAGCGCGAATTCCTCGATCATTACTTCGCCCACGCCGTGCCGACGGCGCCGCTCCAGCGGTTCCATCTGGTGTTTGCCATGTTCCGCTTTGCCGTGATCTTCGTCGGCATCGCCGACCGCGTGCTGGCCGGCAGCGCGGTTGCGGCCGATGCGGCCGACGTGGCACCGCTGGCCGGCCGTTTTGCTGCACGCGCCATGGAAGTCATCGACGGCGCGCGGCCGTGGTGACGCGAGGCTGGCAAACAGCTGAGCGAACCGCACGCGATAACGCTGTTCAGTTCATGCGAACTTCCGGTTCGGCAAGCAGTGGAATCTCCAGGCCACGCCGCAAGCCGGTCGCCACGACCGATACCCTGAATTTTCCGGCGAGTGCCTTGTCGAAGATGGCGCCGACGATGATGTCGGCATCGTTGTCGACCTCCTCGCGGATGCGGGTAGCGGCTTCGTCGACCTCGAACAGCGTCATGTCCATGCCGCCCGATATCGAGACAAGGACGCCCTTGGCGCCCATCATCGAAGCTTCGTCGAGCAGCGGGTTGGCGATTGCCGCTTCCGCTGCCTTCTTGGCGCGGCCTTCTCCGGCGGCTTCGCCGGTTCCCATCATGGCGCGGCCCATGTCGCGCATCACCGACTTCACATCGGCGAAGTCGAGATTGATCAGGCCTTCCTTGACGATCAGATCGGTGATGCAGCCGACACCCGCATAGAGGACCCGGTCGGCCATGGCAAAGGCGTCGGCGAACGTGGTTCTGGCGTCGGCGATCCTGAACAGATTCTGGTTGGGAATGACGATGACGGTATCGGCGCTTTCGCGCAGGCGCTCGATGCCCTCATCGGCAGCGTACATGCGGCGCCTGCCTTCGAAGACGAATGGCTTGGTGACGACGGCAACGGTCAGTATTCCGGCTGCCCGCGCTGCCTGTGCTATAACAGGCGCGGCACCAGTGCCGGTTCCGCCTCCCATGCCGGCGGTCACGAAGCACATGTGCGTTCCAGCAAGGTGATCCATGATCTCGTCGATGGATTCCACGGCCGCGGCACGGCCGACCTCGGGCAGGGACCCGGCGCCGAGACCTTCGGTGATATGAGCGCCCAACTGGATCAGCCTCGTTGCCTTCGACATGGCAAGGGCCTGGGCATCGGTGTTGGCGACGATGAATTCCGCGCCCTGCAGGCCTTCGGCGATCATGTTGTTGACGGCGTTGCCGCCGCCGCCGCCGACCCCGACGACGGTGATCTTGGGCCTCATCTCCGAGATTACCGGCCTCGTCGCGGTGTTCATTGCCGTTCTCCCTGGATACGCCGAGTGGTCGCTGGAAGCTTGTCCCGGGCGCACTGCGAAAACTCTGAACCGGGCAGTGCGAATCAGGACAGCCCAGAATGCAGGGAATCAGAGCGCGGAGCGGGCTGCAAGTGCGCGATGTGCCTCATAGGCGACTTGCGTCTGAAAGTTCACGCAATGCGCCTTGATACAGTGCAGATCATGGCGCGTGGCGCCGCACGCTACAACTTCGGCGCGAGGCACTGCGCGACATGGTCGGCAATCGTCAGGCAGGAGGTCAGGCCGGGGCTTTCGATGCCGAACAGATTGACCAGGCTATCCACGCCGTGCACCGCCACGTCCTGGACGACGAAGTCGGCATTGGCCTCACCGGGACCGGACAGTTTTGGCCGGATGCCGCTGTAAGCGGGTTGCAGGCTGCCATCGGCCAGGTCCGGCCAGTATTTGCGGATCTCGCTGTAGAAGCGCTCGCCACGAGCCGGGTCGACGCGATAGTCGAGTTGATCGGTCCATTCGACGTCCGGCCCGAAGCGGGCGACGCCGTCGAGATCGAGCGTCAGATGAACACCGAGCCCGCCGGGTTCGGGCACCGGATAGACCAATCGCGAGAAGGGCGCCCGGCCGGCCACCGAAAAATAATTGCCCTTGGCATAATGGAGCTTTGGCACGAATTGCTGATTGAGCCCTTCAAGCGAACCTGCAAGTGCTGCCGCGCCAAGCCCGGCGGCATTGACGAAACGCGGAGTGGCGATCTCGAAGCGCTCGCCGCCGGCAGCGTCCACCGTCTCGAGCACGACGCGGCCTGCTTCGATGCGGCCGGAGGCGATGCGCGTGTTGAGACTAAGTGCCGCCCCGTGCTCCTCGGCGTCGCCCAACAGGGCGAGCATCAGGGCATGGCTGTCGATGATGCCGGTGGCGGGCGACAGCAGCGCCGCCGTGCACTTAAGGCTGGGCTCCAGCGTATGCGCCTCGGCATCGCTCAAGCGCAACAGGTCGCCGGCGCCGCAAGCGCGTGCATTGGCCCGGATTGAGGCGAGCACCGGCTCCTGTTCGGCATTTGTGGCAACGATGACCTTCCCGCAGCGCGCGTGCGGGATCGCCCGCTCCTCGCAATAGCGATAGAGTCTTTCCCGGCCGGCCACGCAGAACCGGGCTTTCAGCGATCCAACCGGATAGTGGAGGCCGGCATGGATGACCTCGGAATTGCGCGAACTTGTCCCGGTGCCGATAGCGCTCTCGGCTTCCAGGACCAGCGTATCGATGCCGCGCTGCGCCATCTCTCGCGCGATCGCCAGGCCAACAACGCCGGCGCCGGCGACAATGCAGTCGACATGGTCCACGGTTAGGTCAAGCCGAAGTTCTGCATGCGTCCATCCATCCGCTGGCCCTGTCGAAAGCGCTTGACACTATACCGTTCGAGAAAGATGCATCAAACGGCATAACGCACGGGGACCTGCTGAGCCGGACCGGCGGCAGGACTGTTCCGCGTGCAGCACAGGAGCCGTCATGGACGCAAGACCGAATTCACCCGAAGCCCGCGACATAAGCTTTCACATGCATGGCTATACGAATGCGCGCAAGCATCAGGAGTCGGGGCCGCTCGTCATCGAGAAGGGCGACGGCATCTATGTCGAGGACCTTGCCGGCAACCGCTATATCGAGGCGATGGCGGGGCTCTGGAGCGTCGCGGTCGGCTTTTCGGAGAAGCGGCTGGTCGATGCGGCAGTACGGCAAATGTCGAAGCTGCCTTACTATCACGATTTCGGCTCCAAATCGCATTCGCCGCTGATCGATCTCGCCGAGAGACTGGTGCAGATGGCGCCGGTACCGATGAGCAAGGCGTATTTCACCAATTCCGGCTCCGAGGCCAACGATACGGCCATGAAGATGATCTGGTACCGGTCGAATGCGCTCGGCCAGCCGGCGCGCAAGAAGATCATCAGCCGCAAGAAGGGCTATCACGGCGTCACCATCGCCTCGGCGAGCCTGACCGGACTGCCCAACAACCACACTTCGTTCGATCTGCCGATCGCCAATGTGCTGCACACCTCGACGCCGCACCATTGGCGCGAGGCGCTGCCGGGTGAAAGCGAAGAGCTGTTTTCGACGCGGCTTGCCGACGAGCTGGAAAAGCTGATCCTCGCCGAAGGACCGGAAACCATCGCCGCCTTTTTCGGCGAACCGATCATGGGCGCCGGCGGCGTCATCGTTCCGCCGGCCGGCTACTGGGAGAAGATACAGGCGGTGCTATGGAGATACGACATCCTGCTCATTGCCGACGAGGTGATCTGCGGCTTTGGCCGAACAGGTGAGATGTTCGGCTCGCAGACCTTCGGCATCAGGCCCGACATCATGGTGCTGTCGAAGCAGATCTCTTCGTCCTACCTGCCGATCTCGGCCCTGCTGATCAACGAGAAGGTATTTGAGCCGATCGCCGACGAAAGCAACCGTATCGGCACCTTCGGCCACGGCTTCACCGGCGGCGGCCATCCTGTTGCGGCAGCGGTCGCGCTCGAGAACCTGAAGCTGATCGAGGAGCGCGACCTTGTCGGCAATGCGCGTGCGGTCGGCGCGCATTTGCAGAAGCGGCTGCGCACGCTCGCTTCGCACCCGCTTGTCGGCGAGGTGCGCGGCGTCGGCCTGATCGCGGCGGTCGAGCTGGTCAGCGACAAGGCGAACAAGACGCCGTGGGGCACGGTTGGTGCCTTGGGCGGACTCGTCAACGGCTTCATGCAGCAGAACGGCGTCATCTCGCGCAATATGGGCGATGCGCTGGCTTTCTGCCCGCCGCTGATCATCACCGAGCCGCAGGTCGACCAGGTGATCGACGCGTTTGAACGGTCGCTCGAGGCTGCCGCCAAGCAGGTCCGATCGCAGAGCTGAATAGGCAAAGTCGATTTTGAAACCTGAAAACAAAAACGCGTCGGCGACGGCTGGCAGAAGGTTACCCTCCACACCCGTTGCTGCCGTTTAGTCTCCGTGCTTTGTTTTCGCAGATGAGCCGCTGAATCCTTCCAGTTCCTCGCCGATTCCTGAAAGTGCGTTGACGATCGTCGCCTCGACGTCGCCACGCTGTTTCTGGGGAATCAAGCCAAGTCCTTTTTGTATCGCTTCACGCCAATGTTTCCCCCTGTCCCACGCTTCCGAAAACGCGATGGCGAGATCGTCCTGGCGACGGGTAGCTTCCAGTGCCTCGACCAGAAGTGCTGCCTGGTGGACATCCTTTTCCCGCTTGCCCACGCCGTTTGCGTTGTTCTGTCGGCGCGAGGCAACGATCAGCTTGTGAACCGCATATCGTCCGGGCGACGGTACCACGACAGGCACTCCCGATCGATGCAGCAGCACAGTTCTGATTGGTTCGTGGATCAGGAAATCGAGAAACCGAAGAGGCTGCGCGGATGCACCGCCCAAAGACGGCATCGAGGTTGCATGATCGGCGTAGTCATCGCTGCCCGTGTTCGGTGTAAGGAACTCGACCTTGTATCGGACTGCGTTCTCGAATTGCGTCGCGTGTTCGGGATCTGATCTGTGAGGGATTTCCCTGAAGGTTGGGTCGATCTCCCTCAAGATTTCGAGGATGGGCGGCAGGCTGTCCTCGACCGCGGCCGACACGGAATGGAATAGGGCGAAGTCTGCATCGCCCGTCTGCAACGCTGCACCGGGCAGCTTCACGCCCAGATAGCCCGCGTAGGACTGAAAGGCGACTGTGCCGACCAGGACGCCGCGCAAGCGGAAGATGCCAGCCTTCCCCAGCGCCTCGACGACATCCCCGGTGAACCTTTCGGGTTCTGTCAGCCCTGCCTCGCGCACGAGCGTGGATACCAGCTTCCTGCGGGCGCGGAGGTCGTCCTTGATCTGACGGAAGGATTCAACGCGTTTTGCAATCTCGGGATCGCTGTCAGGCCCGACATACCGTCGCGTCTTCGTCGGCTGCGTTTCCTCGAAATACCAGTATACCTTGCCCTTGACGGGCACCTTGACGAGATTGCCCGTCGTAGGGAAATCCGTTTCGAAGACTGCGTCCAAGGATCGCTGGACGAGTTCCGCATACATCGTGCGGTAAACGAGGTCGACCGTCTTCATGTCAGGCGGCTCCGGTTATAAGAAAAATGCGGTTCTCTTATAGCGGCATGACCTCAAGGGACGCAAGCGGAAGTTATAAGAAAATCGCGAAAACCTATAACACCGCAGGAGAGGGTCAGGAATCCTTGTTGCCGGCGTGCAGCCAAATCAGAATGGGTTTTGCTCATTCAGATAAACAAAGCCATCACGAAAACGCTGCTTGGATGTGGCGCTCGACCTCACCGCGTCCGCGAACGGCCCGAGCCTGTCATAGGCGTTTTTGGTCGACGCGCTATTTTGGCGACGCATCCGGCACGACGACCAGCTTGCCAACGAAATCCTTGGTGATGAAATCGGCCTGGGCGCGATGGAAATCGGACAGCTTGTAGACGCCGCCGACCAGCGGCCGGATCTTCTTGTCCTCGATGTAGCGCACGATGCGGCGGAAATCCGCGCGTGTGCCCTGGCTTGAGCCATGCAGTTGCAGCTGTTTCAGGTACATGGTGCGCAGATCGAGCTGCACGACCGGGCCGGCAATCGCGCCGGCCGTGGTATAGCGGCCTTCCGGCCTCAAGATGCGCAGGAGGTCGTTGAAGATCGCGCCGCCGACCAGGTCGGCGACCACATCGATTGGCCGCCCGCCGGTCGCCGCGCTGACGGCGGCCGGCAGATCGGCAACGCCACGGGTGATCACCGCCTCGGCGCCGATCTCACGCACGGCCTGTTCCTTGCCCTTGCCGGCAACCGCATAGGGAATGGCGCCGCGCGCCCGCGCCAGCTGCACGATGCCGGAGCCGACGCCGCCAGAGGCGCCGGTGACAAGCACACGCTCGCCGGCTTTCAATGCGGCGCGTTCCAACATCTGCTCGCCGGTGAGATAGGCGCAGCAGAAAGTGGCAAGCTCGACATCGCTCAGATCGGTGTCGACGACATGGGCGTTTTCGGACGGTACTGCCTGGTATTCGGCATAGCCGCCGTCGCGGCCATGGCCCATATAGTCGATGTCGGCGAGTGAATCGTCGTCGCGATTGTAGATGGAGAAATCGACCATCACCCGCTCGCCGATGCGGGCCGGCGACACGCCGTCGCCGACGGCAATGATGTTGCCGACCGTGTCGGTGCCCTGGATGCGCGGGAAGCTCAGCGTATTGCCCTGACGACGCCAGGTCGACACAGCGGCGGCATCCTCCTCCGTGCCATAGGCGCCCTGGCGCACCCAGACATCGGTGTTGTTCATGCCGCAAGCGGTGACCTTGACCAGCACCTCGCCCCGGGCGGGCGAGGGCACTTTCACGTCGGTGCGGTAGACGAGCTTTTCCGGTCCGCCGTGCCCGATCAGTTGCACGGCGGCCATGGTGGCGGGGAGGGTCTTGGTCATGGCATTCATGTCGGCTCTTCAGATATTTGCAAACACGCTCTTCACCGCGTCGGCCGTCCTCGACACGACGATATCGGCCTCTTGCCGCGTCAGGCAGAGCGGCGGCGCGAAACCGAGAATGTCGCCCTGCGGCATGGCCCGGCCGATGACGCCGCTTGCCGCAAGGGTGGTCGCGACCTGCGGCCCGATTTTATGCGAGGCGTCGAAGAATACGCGATCGTTCTTGTCGGCGACGAACTCGATCGCCGCCAGCATGCCGTCGCCGCGCACCTCGCCGACGTTTTTGTGGCCGCCGACAGCTTTCGTCAGCTCGGCGCGGAAATAGGCGCCGGTCTCGCCGGCGTTCCGCACCAGGTCCATCTCGTCGATCAGTTCCAGGTTGGCGACGCCGGCGGCGACGCAGATCGGATGCGCCGAATAGGTCCAGCCATGACCGAGCGAGCCGAGCTTGTCTGAACCCTGCACCAGCACCTGCCAGACCTTGTCTGACACGATGACGCCCGACAGCGGCGCATAGGCCGAGGTCAGGCCCTTGGCGATCGTGATCAGGTCGGGCTTGATGCCGTAGTGGTCGGAGCCGAACATGGTGCCCAGCCGGCCGAAGCCGGTGACGACCTCGTCGGCAACCAGAAGCACGTCGTATTTCTTCAGCACCGCCTGGATCTTCTCCCAGTAGCCGGCCGGCGGCGGCACGATGCCGCCGGTGCCGAGGATAGGCTCACCGATGAACGCGGCGACCGTCTCCGGCCCTTCGGCGAGAATCATCTCCTCGAGCTTGTCGGCACAGTGTTGCGAAAACTGCTCCTCGCTCAGCGAGCGGTCGGCACGGCGGAAGTAGTAGGGCGCCTCGGTGTGCAGGACCGGCGCACGCGGCAGGTCGAAGGCGTTGTGGAACAGGTCGAGGCCGGTCAGCGATCCGGTCATGATGCCGGAGCCGTGATAACCGCGCCAGCGCGAGATGATCTTCTTCTTCTCCGGCCGGCCGAGCACGTTGTTGTAGTACCAGATCAGCTTGATGTTGGTTTCGTTGGCGTCGGAACCGGAGAGCCCGAAATAGACCCTCGACATGCCCTGCGGCGCGCGGTCGATGATCATCTTGGCAAGCGTGATCGACGCCTCGGTGCCGTGCCCGACATAGGCGTGATAATAGGCGAGGTTCTTGGCCTGTGCGGCGATGGCGTCGGCGATCTTCTGACGGCCATAGCCGACATTGACGCAATAGAGGCCGGCGAAAGCATCGATGCTCTTGCGCCCGTTGTTGTCCCAGATGGTGACGCCTTCGCCGCCGGCGATGACGCGGGTCGGCGATTCACCCCGTGCATGCGTGCCCATATGGGTCGAGGGATGGAAGAAGTGATCGCGGTCCCAGGCGGCGAGTTCGTTTGACTGATCGAGCATCTTTTTACTCCTGAGGAAAAGTGTCGGGCGCGGCTTACGCTACGTCGAGGCAGAGATATTTGAGATCGGTAAAGGCTTCGAGGCCGTGACGCGAGCCCTCCCGGCCGATGCCGGACTGCTTGACGCCGCCGAACGGGATCGGCGCGCCGGTGATCCTGACGCGATTGATGGCGACCATGCCATAGTCGAGCGCGCGGCCCATGCGCAATTGCCGGCCGCCGTTTTCAGTGACGACATAGGCGACCAGGCCGTACTCGGTGGCATTGGCGCGGGCGGCGACTTCCTCTTCGCTGTCGAAGGGCGTCACGGCCGCAACCGGACCGAAGGTCTCCTCGCGCATGATCAGGGCGTCGTCGTCAACATCGGCCAGCAGCGTCGGCTGGTAGAACAGCGGCCCGGCAGGATGGCGCTTGCCGCCGGTCAGGCAACGCGCGCCTTTGGCGAGCGCATCGGCCACCTGCTCTTCGATCTTCTTGACGCCGCGCTCGTGCATCAACGGTCCGATTTCGGTGTCGTCAGCCAGGCCATTGCCGGTCCGCAATGCCTCGACGCGTTTGGCGAAAGCAGCGCAGAACCGATCGTAGAGCGGACGCTGGACATAGATGCGGTTGGCGGCGAGGCAGTCCTGGCCGGAGGTGGCAAATTTGGCGTCGACGGCTATTCTCACCGCCTTGTCGAGATCGGCGTCGGCAAAGACGATCAACGGCGCATGGCCGCCAAGCTCCATGACCAGCCGCTTCATCGTCGGCGCACTCTGCGCGGCGATCAACCTGCCGACCTCGGTCGAGCCGGTGAAGCTCATGGCGCGAACGCGCGGGTCTTCGCACATCCGCCCGACGATGGTCGAAGCCCTGCCGGTGAGGACGTTGAACACGCCAGCCGGCAGGCCGGCACGTTCGCCAAGCTCGGCCAGCGCCAGTGCCGACAGCGGCGTTTCCGAGGAAGGATGCGCGACGATGGTGCAGCCGGCGGCAAGGGCGGCAGCCGCCTTGCGGGTCAGCATGGCCGCTGGAAAATTCCACGGCGTGACGACGCCGACGACACCGAGCGGTTCGCGTCGCACCACCATCTCGGCATTTGGCAAATGGCTGGTGACGCTTTCGGCGTTGAGACGTTTGGCCTCCTCGGCATACCACTCGACAAAAGAGGCTGCGTAGTCGATCTCGCCGCGCGATTCCTTCAGCGGCTTGCCTTGTTCGAGCGTCATCAGCAGGGCCAGGTCATTTTTGGCGGCGACGATCAGATCGAACCATTTTCGCAAGATTTTCGACCGTTCCTGCGGCAGCAATGCGCGCCAGGCAGGAAAGGCGCGCGATGCCGCATCGATCGCCAATGTCGTCTGCCGGGCATCGAGCGCGGCAACGAAAGCGACGGTGGATCCGGTGGCCGGATCGGTCACCTCGAAACTCTCCGCGGTCTCGCTCGCCGTCCAGTGGCCAGCGACATAGGCGAGTTCGCGCAGCAGCCGTCGGTCGGCGAGGCGGTCAAGTGCTTCATGGCGCTGCGAGCGGGCAAAATGTGCGGACATCATCGGGCTCCCGGTTCGGGTGATGCCGCAAGACTATCTCTGCCGCGCAAACAGAGAGGCTGTTTGCGTGCCTGCACGTAGAGAGATTGTCTCTATTGCACCGAGCGCGCAGACGATCTCTCCGGTATCAGGAAGATGCCGGCAACAGGTCCGCCACCGGCAGCACACTCTCCTCCTTCACCGTCTTGGTGACGATATATGTGAAATAGCGGTCGATGCCGATCTCGCGTTCGAGCAGAGTGTCGACCAGCCGCTGATAGGCGTCGATGTCGCGCGCCATCACCTTCAGCAGGTAATCGACGCCGCCGCCGACAGACCAGCAGGCGACGATCTCGGGAATGTCGCGGATGACGCGCTCGAAACGGTCGAAATCGGCCTGGCGGTGGCTGGCAAGCGTCACCTCCATCAGCACGGTAGCGACCGGCGAGATGGCGCGCATGGCGATCCTGGCATGGTAGCCCGAGACGATGCCGGCCTTTTCCAGCTTGCGCAGCCGCATCCAGCACGGCGTCGGCGACAGGCCGACTTTCTCGGCCAGCGCCAGCTTGGTGATGCGCCCGTCGCGCTGGATGGCGTCGAGTATTTTCAGATCGATCGGATCGAGTTTCGCTGCAGCCATGATCGCCCACTTCCGGTGCCGGACACCATGACGGCGCATTATTTCGATTGTCAATTGCACTGATTTCGATCTCTAATAAGTCATGACATTTTGGCGACCAGATCCCGCTCTTATCCGGCGGCCGGCCTATCAATCGCTCGCCGACCAGTTCGCGCGCGCCATTCATGACGGGCGCCTGGCCAATGGCGCGCGCTTGCCGACGCACCGGCAACTGGCCGACGATCTGCAACTTTCCGTGCAGACGGTCAGCCGCGCCTACGAGGAATTGATCCGCCGCGGGCTGGTTTCCGGCGAGGTCGGCCGCGGCAGCTTCGTGCAGACGCAGCGCCGCGAGCCGGAGCCGCCCTATCTGCCGGAGCGGCTGGGCGAGCTCATCGACCTCTCCATCCTGAAGCCGGTCTGCGAACCGATGCATCTGGAGCGGCTGAGGCAGGCACTGGGCTGGCTCGCCGAAAACCTGCCGTCGAGCTCGGCGCTGTCGTTCAGGCCGAACATGGTGTTCCCACGCCACCGTGCGGTGGGTGTCGAGTGGCTGCGGCTCTGCGGCCTCGACGCGTCGCCGCAGAACATCAGCCTGACCAACGGCGCCACCGCCGGTATGACGGTAGCGCTGATGAGCGTAGCGCCGCCCGGTTCGACCGTCGCCACCGAGGCGATCGGCCACCACACGCTGATCCCGCTGGCGCGTTATCTCGGCTTCAACCTCGAGGGTTTGCCGATCGACGACAATGGGCTGATCCCGGAAGCGCTCGACGAGGCCTGCCGGCTGTCCGACATCCGCGCCGTGTTCGTGCAGCCCTCGGTGATCAACCCGACGGCAACGCTGATGGATGCCGCCCGGCGCGAGCAGATCGCTGCGGTGGCGCGCAGGCACGACATCGCCATTATCGAAAACGACGTGCTCGGCCCGCTGGTCGAGGACCGTCCGCCGCCGGTCGCGGCGTTTGCCCCCGAGCGCACGCTCTACGTCACCTCCTTTACCAAGATCGTGGTGCCGGGCCTGCGCATCGGCTATCTCGCGGCGCCCGATCGTTATGTCGCCGCGGTCGCCAATCGCCATCTCGTCTCGAACTGGATGGCGACGCCGTTGGTGGCCGAGATCGCCACCAAATGGGTGACCGACGGCACCGCGATGGAACTCGTGCGATGGCAGCGCCTGGCTTTGCGGCGGCGTCTGGACATAGCCGCCGAGGTGCTTGCCGGAGTGGACTATCGGGCTCATCGCGACGGGCTGCATGTCTGGCTGCAACTGCCCGAGGATCGCGGCGAGGAAAGCTTTGTGTCCCAGGCGCGCCTGCAGGGCGTGGCGATTGCGCCCGGTACGTCGTTTCGCATTTCGCAGATGCCTTGGCATCCAGCTGTCCGGATTTCGCTTGGCTCGACCACGGAGGGGGAACTGCGTGCCGGTCTCGGCGTTGTCACCAAGCTTCTGCTCGGCGATCCCGAGCATCTCCTGCTTGCCATCTAGGGAACACATGGCGGGGAATTGTGCGGAGTTCGAAATATTGTCATGATATTATTTTCTTGATTGACATGATTTGCCGCGATCCGCATCGTTAAAGGCATAGCTTCTCCAGCACGGGAAATTCATTGTCGGCGCCCATCATCAAGATCGACGGTATTTCGAAAAGCTTCGGCACCTTCAAGGTGCTGGACGGCCTCTCGATGCAAGTCATGCCCGGCGAGAAGCTGGCACTGATCGGTCCATCGGGTTCGGGCAAGACGACGATCCTGCGCATCCTGATGACGCTAGAGCGTATCGACAGCGGCCACATCCAGGTCGACGGTGAACAGTTGTACCACATGGAGCGTAACGGCCGGCTGCTGACGGCCGATGAACGGCATTTGGCAAAGATGCGCCAGAAGATCGGCATGGTCTTCCAACTGTTCAATCTGTTTCCGCACAAATGCGTCATCGACAATGTGACGCTGGCACCGATGCTGACCAAAGGCGTGCCGCGGGCCGCCGCCGAAAAGCGGGCGATGGAACTGCTCGACATGGTCGGCATGGTCGACAAGGCCAAAGCGATGCCGGCGCAGCTTTCAGGCGGCCAGAAGCAGCGCGTCGCGATTGCGCGGGCGCTGGCGCTGTCGCCGAAAATCATGCTGTTCGACGAGGTCACCTCGGCGCTCGACCCTGAGCTCGTCGACGAGGTGCTCAACGTCATGCGCAAGCTCGCCGCCGAGACCGACATGACCATGCTGCTGGTCACCCACGAGATGGGTTTCGCCCATGACTTCGCCGACCGGGTGCTGTTCTTCGATCGCGGCAGAATAGTCGAGGAGGGCAAGCCCGACGAGATTTTCCGCCATCCCAAACAGGAGCGCACGCAAGGTTTCCTGAAGAAGATCATTGCGGCCGGACATCGGGTCTGACTGCCATGCGAGGCGGCGACGCCTCAAGCAAGCCAAGAAGACAGACAAACAAGGAGTTGGGAACAATGAAGAAATTTGCCATTTTGGCCGGCGTCGCCGGTATCGCGCTGACGGCGGTGCTGGCCGCCTCGACGGCCGGCTCGGCCGACGACAGCAAGCTCGAAGAGCTCAAGGCGCAAGGCTTTGCCCGCGTCGCCATCGCCAACGAGCCGCCCTATACGGCGGTCGCTGCCGACGGCAAGGTTTCGGGTGCGGCGCCTGACGTTGCCCGTGAAATCTTCAAGCGCCTTGGCGTCAACGATATCGTCGCCTCGATCTCGGAATATGGCGCGATGATTCCCGGCCTGCAGGCCGGCCGTTTCGACGTCGTCACCGCCGGCCTGTTCATGAAGCCCGAACGTTGTGCTGCGGTCGCCTATTCGGAACCGGTGCTGTGCGACGCCGAGGCGATGCTGGTGAAGAAGGGCAACCCGAAGGGCTTCAAGAGCTACGAGGACGTCGCGAAGGACGCGAGCGCCACGATCGGCGCGCCGGGTGGCGGCACTGAAGAGAAGCTGGCGCTCACCGCAGGTGTGCCGCGCGAGCGCGTCATCGTCGTGCCGGACGGCCAGAGCGGCCTGAAAATGCTGCAGGACGGCCGCATCGATGCTTATTCGCTGCCCGTGCTGTCGATCAACGACCTGGTCAAGAAAGCCAATGATCCGAACCTCGAAGTCATCGCGCCGGTGGTCGGTGCGCCGGTCTATTGCGACGGCGCGGCCTTCAAGAAGGGCGACGAAGCGCTGCGCGACGCCTATGATGTCGAGCTGGCGAAACTGAAGAAGTCCGGCGAGTTCGCCAAGATCATCGAGCCTTACGGCTTCTCGGCGGCGGCGGCAATGTCGACGAGCCGCGACAAGCTCTGCTCGGCGAAGTAGGTGCGTTCTTCCTTCTCCCCTTTCACGGGGAGAAGGTGGCCCGAAGGGCCGGATGAGGGGCGGCGCCATACTCCGGTTGGTTCGCGCTGCCCCCCATCTGCCTGCCGGTATCTTCTCCCCGTGAACCGGGAGAAGGACGCTGGAAGCAACGTGTCGCTAGACATTCAACGCGGAAACTTTCGACCCAATGACCCAATGGTCCGGCTATTTCGGCCTGATATTGCAAGGAGCGCTTGTCACCATCGAGCTGACGCTGATGGGGTCGGTGCTGGCCTTGATCATGGCTTTTCTTGCCGGGCTGGGGCGGCTGTCGCGGTTTTTCGTGCTGCGGGCGCTGGCCACCGCCTATATCGAGTTCTTCCGCGGCACCTCGATTTTCGTGCAGCTGTTCTGGGCCTATTTCGTGCTGCCCTTTGCCGGCATTTCGCTGACGCCGCTGCAGGCCGGCGTGCTGGCGCTGGGCCTCAATGTCGGCGCCTATGCAGCGGAAGTGGTGCGCGGCGCCATCAAGTCGATCGGCCGCGAACAATATGAGGCGTGCACCGCGCTCAATCTCGGCCGCTGGCAAGCCATGCGCCATGTCATCCTGCCGCAGGCGCTTCTGGTGATGCTGCCAACCTTCGGCAACAACGCCATTGAATTGCTCAAGGCCACCGCCGTCGTTTCGCTAATCTCGCTCGCCGACCTGACCTTCCAGGCGCAGGTGGTGCGCTCGCAGACCGGCAATACTCTGGTGCCGTTCAGCACCATCCTCGTCATCTATTTCGTCCTGGCGCTGCTCATCTCCTGGGGCGTGCGGTCGCTGGAACGCCGCATGGCGCGTGGCCTCGACGGGGTGCGCGTATGATGGATCGGACCTGATAATGGAATGGGATTGGGATTTTGTCCGGCAGATCCTGCCGACGCTGATCGAGGGGGTGAAGATCACCATCCTGGCGACGCTGCTCGGCTCGGTACTGGCGGCGATCGTCGGGCTGGGCATCGCGTTGGCGCGCCGGTCGCCGAACAGGGCTCTGTCGCGCACCGTCGGTTTCCTTGCCGAGTTCATCCGTGGCACACCGCTGTTGGTGCAGCTCTATTTCATCTTCTACGTGCTGCCGGATTTTGGCGTCCTGTTGCCGCCGCTGGTCGCGGGCGTCATCGGTCTCGGGCTGCATTACGGCACTTACACGGCCGAGGTCTACCGCGCCGGCATCGATAATGTTCCGCGCGGCCAGTGGGAAGCGGCCAAGGCCTGCAATCTGAACGCCACCCAGACCTGGACGCACATCATCATTCCGCAGGCGATCCCGCCGATGATCCCGGCGCTTGCCAATTATTTCATCGCCATGTTCAAAGAGACGCCGCTGCTGTCGGCGATCACCGTGCTGGAACTGATGAACCAGGCCAAGAGCGTCGCCAATACCTATTATCGGTATATCGAACCGATCACGTTGGTCGGCGCCTTCTTCCTCGCCATCAGCCTGTTCTCGGTGGTGCTGCTGCGCTGGCTGGAACACCGTTATGGGCGGATCGAAAGATGAGCGCTGCACCCGAAATCCGCCTGCATTCGGCCCGGCCGCCGCTCGACGCGCGTCCGCTGGAAAAGCGGGTCGGCCTGATCATCCTTGCCACCGACCATACGAGCGAACCGGATTTTCACCGCATGGTGGCAAGCGACCGCATCGGGGTCTATGTCGCACGCATCCCCTACGCCAACCCGACGACGCCGGACAATTTGCGCAAGATGCAGCCGTCACTGACGGCGGCCGCGGCCCTGATCCTGCCCGACGAGCCGCTCGATGCGATCTGCTATTCCTGCACCTCAGCTTCCGTCGTGATCCGCGATGCCCAAATCGAGGCGGCGGTGCAGGCCGCGAAACCCGGTGCGCCGGTGGTTACGCCGCCGATGGCCGGGGTGCGCGGCCTGAAGGCGCTGGGCGCCAGGACGATCAGCATTCTTACCCCTTATACGGTCGAGACCAGCCGGCCGATGGCGACCTATTTCACCGAGCATGGTTTCGAAATCGTCAGCTTCACTTGCCTCGGCTTCGAGGATGATCGCGAGATGGCGCGGATTGCGCCGAAATCCTTGGTCGATCTGGCTCGCGAGGCGACGGCCGAACACTCGGACGCGCTGTTTGTCTCCTGCACGGCACTGCGGTCCGCGGCGGCAGTTGTCGGTATGGAAGAAGCCATCGGCCGTCCTGTCGTCACCAGCAACCAGGCGACGGCCTGGAATTGCCTGCGGCTTTGCGACGACGACGAGCCGCGCCCTGAATTCGGCCGTCTGATGACGCTGCCGCTGAACTGATTGATGAGCCATGACCACGTCCAGGATAAGCCTGTCCGAAATCCACGCCGCGCGCGAGCGCATCGCAGGCAAGGTCGAGCGTACGCCGACCGTTCCTTCCCGGAGTCTTTCCCAGCACTTGGACGCTCCTGTTTATCTCAAGCTCGAACACCGGCAGACCACCGGCGCCTTCAAGCTGCGCGGTGCCTCGAACGCTATCGCTTCGCTGACAGAAGAGGAGAAGGCGCGCGGCGTCGTCGCGGCCTCGACCGGCAACCACGGCCGGGCACTTGCCTATGCTGCTCAATTGCAAGGCATCCACGCGACGATCTGCATGTCGCGGCTGGTGCCGCAGAACAAGCTCGACGAGATCCGCCGGCTCGGCGCCGGGATCCGCATCGTCGGCAACAGCCAGGACGATGCGCAGCGGGAGGTCGAACGGCTGGTCGCGGAAGAGGGGCTGGTCATGCTGCCGCCTTTCGACCATCCCGCCATTGTCGCCGGGCAAGGCACGCTCGGGCTGGAGATCATCGAACAGGTTCCTGATGCCGCCCTTGTGCTGGTGCCGCTTTCTGGCGGTGGGCTGGCGGCTGGCGTTGCCGCTGCCGTCAAGGGCGTCAGCCCGGCGACGAAGGTGGTGGGCGTTTCAATGGCGCGCGGTGCGGCGATGAAGGCGAGCCTCGACGCCGGACATCCGGTTTTGGTCGAAGAACTGCCGACGCTGGCGGATTCACTCGGCGGCGGCATCGGCCTCGACAACCGGCTGACCTTCTCGATGTGCCGCGACCTGCTCGACAATGTGATCCTGCTCAGCGAGGACGAGATCGCCGCCGGCATCCGCCATGCCTATGAGCAGGAGCGCGAGATCGTCGAAGGCGCCGGCGCGGTCGGCATCGCGGCCGTGCTTGCCGGCAAGGTCAAAGCGAATGGCCCGACGGTGCTCGTGCTGTCCGGCCGCAACATCGATATGACACTGCACCGCAAGATCATCTGCGGCGAAGCAATTGCGGAGAGCGCAGCATGAGCCGGATGACGATCCTCACCGAAGCTGAATTGCGCAAGATCGTGAAGCTTGATCTCGATGCCGTTGCCTGCGTCGAGAACGCGTTTCGCGCGCTCGCCACCTTGCAGGTGGCGATGCCGCCAATCCTCAGGCTCGACATTCCCGAGCATCGCGGCGAGGTCGACGTCAAGACCGCCTATGTACCGGGTATCGACGGTTTTGCGATCAAGATCAGCCCCGGCTTTTTCGATAATCCCAAGCTCGGCTTGCCCAGCGTCAACGGCATGATGGTGCTGCTGTCGGCGAAAACCGGATTGGTCGAAGCGCTGCTGCTCGACAATGGCTATCTCACCGACATCCGCACGGCCGCCGCCGGTGCGGTCGCCGCCAAACATCTGTCGCGGCCGGACTCCTCCGTTGCCGCGATCTTCGGCGCCGGTGTTCAGGCCGGACTGCAGCTCGAGGCGCTGATGCTGGTGCGGCCAATCACCGAGGCTCGCATCTGGGCAAGGGATGCCGCCAAGGCCGAGGCCGCGGCCGACGCATTGTCCGAAAGACTGGGCATCGCCGTTCACGCCGAGCCCGACGCGGCAAAGGCTGCGGCCGATGCCGACATCATCGTCACCACGACGCCGTCGACCGAGCCGCTGATCAAGGCCGGCTTCGTCTCCGCCGGCCAGCATATCACTGCCATGGGCTCGGATGCCGAGCACAAGAACGAGATCGCGCCGGCGATCCTGCGCATGGCCGATCTCTACGTCGCCGATAGCGCCAAACAGACGCGCCGGCTGGGCGAACTGCACCATGCTATCGCGGCGGGCGTGATGGCGTCCGATGCCGAAATCACCGAGCTTGGCCACATCATCGCCGGCGAAAGGCATGGCCGGCGCTCGGACAGCGACATCACCATTGCCGACCTGACCGGCACCGGCGTGCAGGACACGGCGATCGCCACGCTCGCCCGCGACCGTGCGCGTGCAGCCAAGACCGGTACGATTTTCGAAAGCTGATGCTGGCCGCAAGGCCCAACAAACGAGGACCAAGAACAATGCAGCCCAATTTGAAATTCTCGCGCGGCGAATATGCGGAGCGCCTCGCCAAAACGCGGAAGGTCATGGAGGCCAAGGGCGTCGATCTATTGATCGTCAGCGATCCGTCCAACATGGCCTGGCTGACCGGCTACGACGGCTGGTCGTTCTACGTGCACCAGGCTGTCATCGTGCCGCCGTCGGGCGAGCCGGTGTGGTACGGGCGCGGCCAGGACGCCAACGGCGCCAAGCGCACCGCCTATCTCGCGCACGACAACATCATCGGCTATGCCGACCACTATGTGCAGTCGACCGAGCGCCATCCGATGGATTTTCTGTCCAGCGTGCTCTCCGATCGCGGCTGGGGCAAGCTCAGCATCGGCGTCGAGATGGACAATTACTGGTTCTCGGCCGCTGCCTTCGCAGCGCTGCAGAAGCACTTACCCAATGCCCGCTTCGTCGACGCCACGGCACTCGTCAACTGGCAGCGCGCGGTGAAGAGCCCGACCGAAATCGACTACATGCGCAAGGCCGCCCGCATCGTCGAAGCGATGCACCAGCGCATCGTCGATAAGATCGAGGTCGGCATGCGCAAATGCGACCTGGTCGCCGAGATCTACGATGCCGGCACGCGCGGCGTCGACGGCATCGGCGGCGACTATCCGGCGATCGTGCCGCTGCTGCCGTCAGGCGCCGACGCATCGGCGCCGCATCTGACCTGGGACGACCGGCCGATGAAATCGGGCGAGGGCACCTTCTTCGAGATCGCCGGCTGCTACAACCGCTATCACTGCCCGCTGTCGCGGACCGTGTTCCTTGGTAAATCGACGCCGGAATTCCTCGATGCAGAAAAGGCGACGCTGGAAGGCATGGAGGCGGGACTTGCCGCCGCCAAGCCCGGCAACACATGCGAGGACATCGCCAACGCCTTCTTCGCGGTGCTGAAGCGGTACGGCATCGTCAAGGACAACCGCACCGGGTACCCGATCGGGCTTTCCTATCCGCCTGACTGGGGCGAGCGCACGATGAGCCTGCGTCCAGGCGACCGCACCGAGTTGAAGCCCGGTATGACCTTCCATTTCATGACCGGCTTGTGGCTTGAGACGATGGGGCTGGAAATCACCGAATCCATCCTGATCACCGAGACGGGCGTCGAGTGCCTGGCGAATGTGCCGCGCAAACTGGTGGTGAAGAATTGAGTCCGATGTCCAGCCTTCGCCCGTCACCGATCACGCCGACCGTCGATTTCGAGCGCGACGGCGTGCAGCACGGTTTCCTGCGCCTGCCTTACAGCCGCGACGATTCCGCCTGGGGGTCGGTGATGATCCCGATCTGCGTCATCCGCAACGGCAAGGGGCCGAGCGCATTGCTCACCGGCGGCAATCATGGCGACGAGTACGAGGGGCCGCTGGCGCTCTATGACCTCGCCCGTACGCTCGACCCGAAGCAAGTCAGCGGCACGATCATCATCGTGCCGGCGATGAACTATCCGGCGTTCCGCGCCGGCACGCGCACCTCGCCGATCGACAAGGGCAATCTCAACCGCAGCTTTCCCGGCCGGCCCGACGGCACGGTGACCGAGAAGATCGCTGATTATTTCCAGCGCGAGCTTCTGCCCCGTACAGACATCGCGCTCGACTTCCACTCCGGCGGCAAGACGCTCGACTTCGTGCCGTTCTGCGCCGCCCACATCCGGCCCGACAAGGTGCTGGAAGCGAAGGGTTTCGCTGCGGTTGAAGCCTTCTCCGCACCATGGTCGATGAAAATGCTGGAGATCGACGCGGTCGGCATGTTCGACACTGCCGCCGAAGAGATGGGCAAGCTGTTCATCACCACAGAGCTTGGCGGCGGCGGGACTTCGCGCGCGGAAACGGTGCGGATCGCACGTCGCGGCGTGCTCAATGTGCTGCGCCATGCCGGCATCGTCGCCGGCGCGGTCGAGATGCAGCCAACCCGCTGGCTCGACATGCCGTCCGGCGATTGCTTCTCGTTCGCCGAGGACGACGGGATGATCGAAACCATGATCGATCTCGGCGAGCCGGTGGCAGAGAACCAGGTGCTGGCACGTATCCATTCCATAGGCCGCACCGGCGGCGCTCCGCAGGAGATCCGGGCCAAAATGTCCGGTCTGTTGGCGGCGCGGCATTTTCCGGGGCTGGTCAAGGCCGGCGACTGCGCTGCCGTGGTCGCCGTGCTGGTCGATTGACGGTTAGGAAGCCGATGTCGGGAACGGCTCGGTCCTGCCTTTGGGGCGATCGCCGATCGCAAAGACGGCGCTCGCCTCGCTGACGATCGAGACATGATCCTTGGCGGCTGTTCCGGCCGCCGCACTGTCGCCGCGCATGATTGCGGTGACGATGGCGTCATGTTCTTGCCAGGACTGGGCCAGCCGCCCGGGCAGCATGAATTGCGCGCGCCGGAACGGCGCCAGGCGGCCGCGGGTCATGACGGTCAGTTCATAAATGTGCTTGCTGTGGGCGCCGCGATAGAGCCGGGTGTGGAATTCGGTGTTGAAAAGCTCATACTCTTCTTCGGCACCGAGCTGCACGAAGCGCGCCGAGGCCTGGTGCTCGGCCTCCAGCGTGCGGCGCTCGCCAGCGGTCATGCGCTCGGCCGAGAACCGCGCGCAGATCGCTTCAAGCTCGGCCATGCTTTCGAACATCGAGGCGAGGTGCTCCTGCGTCACCACGGCGACGGTGGCGCCGCGGTTCGGCCGCCTTTCGACCAGCCCCATGGCGCTGAGCCGGCTGAGCGCTTCCCTGATCGGCGTGCGTGAGACGTCGAAGCGGGCGGCGAGCGAGGCCTCGTCGAGCTTTTCGCCCGGGCGCAGGAAACCGGTGACGATCCGGTCGCTGATCGCCCTCACCATCTGATCGACGGTCGTGCCCGACCTGATCAAATTGCGCTTTCCCGACACGTCTCCTCCGTCCAGTCTTTTCGCTAGAGCTGTAAGCCACTCACCGGCTTCGATTCCTCCGCATCTCTGTATGCCTATGTTTTAGCCTTCATGTCAAATTGGCGATTTTGGAGGCAAAAAGTGTATGCAATTGCTCCGGCTTTGTGCAGTCCACATCGGAACACTCATTGATATTACTGAATAAATCTCATTTCTGAAACTGGCATGCTGATTGCATACACTTCTTTCATTGAGGTGTTAACCGGCCCCAAAGGCCCCACAGAGGGAGCATTCAATGTCCAAGAGATTCATGCTTAGCCGCCGCGACCTGCTCAAAACCTCCGCCGCCGGAGCGGCGCTCGGCCTTGCGTCCGCATCGTTTCCGATCAGCAGGGCCTTCGCCGCGACGGCCACCGTCGGCTTCATCTATGTCGGGCCAAAGGACGACTACGGCTACAACCAGGCGCATGCCGAAGGGGCCGCCACGCTGAAGGGGATCGAAGGAATTTCCGTCGTCGAGGAGGAGAACGTGCCGGAGACGGTCGACGTTCAGAAGACGATGGAATCGATGATCAATCTCGACGGTGCGTCGCTGATCTTCCCGACCTCGTTCGGCTATTTCGATCCGCACATGCTCGCCATGTGCGCGAAATTCCCCGACGTGCAGTTCCGCCATTGTGGTGGCATGTGGAACAAGGACAAGCATTCGATGAATGCCGGTTCCTATTTCGGCTATATCGGCATGGGCCAGTATCTGAACGGCGTCGTCGCCGGTCACACCAGCAAAACCAAGAAGCTCGGCTTCGTCGCGGCAAAGCCGATCCCGCAGGTGCTGCTCAACATCAATTCCTTCCTGCTCGGCGCGCGCTCGGTCGACCCGACCATCACCTGCCAGGTGATCTTCACCGGCGAGTGGTCGCTAGCGGTCAAGGAGGCCGAGGCCACCAATGCGCTGGTCGACCAGGGTGCCGACGTCATCACCTGCCATGTCGATAGCCCCAAGGTGGTGGTCGAGACGGCGGCCGGGCGTGGCGCCTTCGTCTGCGGCTATCATGCCAACCAGAGCCCGCTGGCGCCGGAAAAATACCTGACCGGCGCGGAATGGAACTGGGCCAAGGTCTACAAGATGTTCGTCGACGATCTGGTGGCCGGCACGCCGCTGCCCAATTTCACGCGCGGTGGCCTGGCCGACGGCTTCGTCAAGATGAGCCCGCTCGGCCCCGCTGTCGGAGAGGCCGCCCGCAAGCAGTTCGACGGCACGCTGGCCGAAATGATGAAAGGCGGCTTTTCCGTCATCAAGGGTCCGCTGAAGAGCAACAAGGGCGTCGTCGTCGCGACCGAAGGCCAGGCCTTCGCCGAGACCGCGCTCGAACTCGAAAGCATGGACTACCTGGTCGAGGGCGTCGTCGGTTCGACCGCCTGAACCGGATCGGAGACGAGGCCATGGCAGACACTGTCAGCACTGCGGGCGCACCGGCGCTGTTTGGCGCCAGGAATTATCCGGCGGCGCTCGAATGGGCGGCGCGGCAGGCGGAAGCCTTCGTCATACCGCTCGCGGCGCTGATCGTCGGCATGGCGCTGTTCAGCGTGTTCATCGCGCTGGTCGGCAAATCGCCGGTGCAACTCTACGAGACGATGTGGCGCGGCGGCTTCGGCTCGTGGTTCTCGATCCAGAACTCGCTGTCGCGGGCAGCACCGCTTTTATTGGCAGCGCTCTGCGTGGCGCTGCCGGCCCGGCTCGGCCTCGTCGTCATCGGCGGCGAAGGCGCGATCGTGCTGGGCGGCGTTGCCGCCGCCGCCATCGGCGTCGCGGCGAATGGCGCGCCGGCTTTTCTGGTCATCCTGCTGATGGGCGTGGCGGGCGCGGTCGCCGGCGGCATCTGGATCGGTGCCGTCGGCGCACTCCGCCACTACCGCGCCGTCAACGAAACCATCTCCAGCCTGCTGATGGCCTATATCGCCATCGCGCTGATGAACCATCTGGTCGAAGGGCCGCTGCGCGATCCGGCTTCGCTCAACAAACCCTCGACCGAGCCGCTGGCGGATGCCTACCGCATCGGCAACATTCCAGGCATGGACGTGCACTGGGGCCTGGTCGTCGGCATTCTCGCCTGCGTCCTGTCCTGGCTGTTGATCGAAAAGACGCGCTGGGGGTTTGCCGCCCGCATCGCCGGCGGCAATGTCAGGGCAGCTCAGGTGCAAGGGCTTGCCGTCGGGCCGCTGATCGTCGGCTTCACCGGGCTCGCCGGCGGCTTTGCCGGGCTGGCCGGCATGCTGGAGGTCGGCGCCGTGCAAGGCAGCGCCAACGCCTCGCTCGCCGCCGGCTATGGCTATACCGGCATCCTCGTCGCCTTCCTCGCTCGCCACAATCCGCTCGCCATCATCCCGGTCGCTTTCCTGCTCGGCGGTATCGGCGCTTCCGGCGGGCTGATCCAGCGCCGCATGGACCTGCCCGACGCCACCGTGCTGGTGCTGCAAGGCATGCTCTTCGTCGTCATCCTGTTCAGCGAAACCTTTTACGGCCGCTTCAAGGTCTTCAATCCCGATCTGTGGAAGAGAGGCTCCTGATGGACGCGACCGAGATCGGCCTGTGGGGCGTGCCGCTCGCCATTCTCGGCGGCGCCATCCGCGTTTCGACGCCCTTCATCTTCGTCTCGCTCGGCGAAGCCATCACCGAACGCTCCGGCCGCATCAATCTTGGCCTCGAAGGCACGCTGGTCTTCGGTGCGATGACTGCCTACGCCGTCGCGGTGATGACCGGCTCGCCATGGCTCGGCGTGCTGGCTGCCGCCGGTGCCGGTCTTTGCTTCGGCCTGTTCCACGGCTGGATCTGCAAATTCCGCGGGGTGAACGACATCGCCATCGGCATCGCGCTGATGCTGTTCGGCTCCGGCCTCGCCTTCTTCTTCGGCAAGCCGTTCATCCAGCCCTCGGCACCAGACCTGCCGGCCATCGCCTTCGGTGGCTGGTCGGATATCCCGCAGGTGCAGGCGGCGTTCAACGTCAACATCCTGTTCCTGATTGGTGCCGCACTTGCCGTGTTCCTATGGTGGGCGTTCCGCAATACGCGCGCCGGCCTGATCGTGCGCGTCGTCGGCGACAGCTCCGATGCGGCGCGCGCCATGGGCCTCAATCCCAACACCGTGCGCCTGCTTGCGACAGGTGTCGGCGGTGCGCTTGCTGGCATCGGCGGCGCCTATCTGTCGCTCTATTATCCCGGCAGCTGGACCGAACGCATCTCGTCGGGGCAGGGGCTGATGGCGGTGGCGCTGGTCATCTTCGCGCGCTGGAATCCGCTCGGCTGCTTTGCCGCGGCACTATTGTTCGGCGGTGCGGGCGCGCTAGGCCCGGCGTTGCAATCGGTCGGGGTGACGCAGGGCTACTATCTCTTCTACGCCGCACCTTACATCCTCACGCTCATCATCATGATCGCCACCTCGTCGCCGAGCCGCACGCTTGCCGGCGCGCCGGGCGAGTTGTCGATCACCAAATGACTGGAGTTTTTCCGATGAACGCCAGAGCCGAGATCACCCAGCGCTATATCGATGCCGACCCCTATCCATGGCCCTATAATGGCGAGCTGCGGCCGGACAATACGGCATTGATCATCATCGACATGCAGACCGATTTCTGCGGGCCGGGCGGCTATGTCGATCATATGGGTTACGATCTTTCGCTGGTGCGGGCGCCAATCGAGCCGATCAAGTCGGTGCTCGCAGCCATGCGGGCCAAGGGCTACACCATCATCCACACGCGCGAGGGCCACCGGCCCGATCTCGCCGACCTGCCGGCCAACAAGCGCTGGCGTTCGCGCCGCATCAATGCCGGCATCGGCGACCCCGGACCTTCCGGGCGCATCCTGGTGCGCGGCGAACCCGGCTGGGACATCATCCCCGACCTCTATCCGGCGGCGGGCGAACCGATCATCGACAAGCCGGGCAAGGGCTCGTTCTGCGCCACCGACCTCGAGCTGATCCTGCGCCAGCGCGGCATCGAAAACATCGTGCTGACCGGCATCACCACCGATGTCTGCGTCCACACGACGATGCGCGAGGCCAACGATCGCGGCTTTGAATGCGTCATGCTGGAGGATTGCTGCGGCGCGACCGATTACGGCAACCATCTCGCCGCGATCAAGATGATCAAGATGCAGGGCGGCGTGTTCGGCGCGGTGTCGAATTCGGCATCCTTCGTCGCGCAGCTGCCGTGAGGACACGATCTTGAGCGGAAGCATCGGCAAGAAAGCCGCCGGCGTCGAGACCATCGGCATGACCATGCGCTTCGGCGCTTTCACCGCGCTGGACGACGTCTCGATCAAGGTGCCGGCGGGATCGTTCCATGCGCTGCTCGGCGAAAACGGCGCCGGCAAGTCGACGCTGGTCAAATGCATGACGGGTTTTTACCATCCGACCGCCGGCGACATGCTGGTCGATGGCCGCGAGGTCGCGATCGCCAGTCCGAAGGATGCCTCGGCGCTCGGGCTCGGCATGGTCTACCAGCACTTTACCCTGGTCCCGTCGCTGACCGGTGCGGAAAACCTGGTCATTTCGCGCGAGAAGGTGCCCGGCGTCATCGACTGGCGCAAGGAGCGCGCCGCACTTGCGCAATTCATGCAGCGTATGCCGTTCAAGCTGCCGCTCGACGTCAAGGTGGCGGAACTTGCGGCCGGCGAGAAGCAGAAGCTCGAAATCATCAAGCAGCTCTATCTCGGCCGCAGTTTCCTGGTGCTCGACGAGCCGACTTCGGTGCTCACTCCCGGCGAGGCACACGAAGTGCTTGGCCTGGTGCGCGACATGACCAGGACCGGCGACCTCACCGTGCTGATGATCTCGCATAAATTCCACGAGGTGACGGCCTTTGCCGACGATATCACCGTGCTGCGCAAGGGCAGGCTGACCGGAACCGGAAAGGTCTCCGAACTTTCCCACAAGCAGATGGCGGCGATGATGATTGGCGACCAACCGATCGCCGCACTCGACAGCCGCGCCCCGGTGCCGGCCGGCGCCAGACAGGTGCTGACGGTAAAGTCGCTGAAGGCGCCTGACCGCACCGGTTTGAAAACCATCGACATCGGCGAACTCGATGTGAAGTCGGGTGAGATCGTCGGCATTGCCGGCATCTCCGGCAACGGCCAGAAGGAGTTTCTCGAAGTCCTTGCCGGACAGCGGGCGCGCAATGGCGGCGACGTTCTGGTGAAAGGCTCGCCCTATGGCGCCAGCCGCAGCGAGGCGCGTACGCTCAATGTCCGCTTCATTCCGGAGGAGCCGTTGCGCAATGCCTGCGCACCGAAGATGACGGTGGCGGAAAACATGGCCTTCCGGACCTTCGACCTCAACGAGGCGGGCAAGCCGGTCAACTGGATCAGGATGAGTGCGATCAGGGACTACGCGGCCCGCCTGGTCGAACAGTTCAAGGTCAAGACGGCATCGCTCGCTTCGCCGATTTCGTCGCTCTCGGGCGGCAATGTGCAGCGCGCCGTGCTGGCGCGCGAGCTGACCGGCGAGGTCGATTTGCTCATCGTGTCCAACCCCTGCTTCGGCCTCGACTTCTCTGCCGTCGCCGAAATCCGCGCCCGCATCATGAAGGCGCGCAACGCCGGTGCCGCCGTGCTCCTTATGTCGGAGGACCTTGATGAGCTGCTCGAGCTCTCGGACCGCATCTTCGTCATGTCGGATGGCGCGCTGGTCTATGAAACGCCGATCGCGCAGGCGAGCGTGCAGACGATCGGCGAGCACATGGCGGGACATCACTGATGGCGGAGATCGAGGCGCTGCCGTTTCCGTTTGTGTTCAAGCCTGAGGCGATGGCGCTGGTCGTCATCGACATGCAGCGCGACTTTGCCGAACCCGGCGGCTTCGGCGCCAGCCTCGGCAATGACGTCAGCCGGGTCACGGCGATCGTGCCGACGGTGAAGAGGCTGATCGCGGGGTTTCGCGCCGCTGGCCTGCCGGTGATCCACACGATGGAGTGCCACAAGGCAGACCTTTCGGATCTGCCGCCGGCCAAGCGCAATCGCGGCAATCCGTCGATCAGGATCGGCGATGTCGGGCCAATGGGTCGTGTGCTGATCATCGGCGAGCCGGGAACGGCGATCCTCGATGAACTTGCCCCACTGCCTGGCGAGATCGTCATCGAAAAACCCGGCAAGGGCGCGTTCTATGCCACCAGCTTCGGCGACGACCTCAAGCGGCTCGGCGCACAGCAGCTAGTCTTTGCCGGGGTGACGACGGAGGTCTGCGTGCAGACGACGATGCGCGAGGCCAACGACCGCGGCTATGAATGCCTTCTGGCGGAGGATGCCACTGAGAGCTATTTTCCAGAGTTCAAGGCGGCAGCCCTTGCCATGATCAGGGCGCAGGGCGCCATCGTCGGCTGGACGGCAACGACGGACCAGGTGCTCGAGGGACTTTCCAATGCCTAACGTCGCATACGCGGCTCTCATCCAAGGGGGCTGGCGTGATCTGCCATTCGAGCATTTTCGCGAAGGCATCACAGTGCATTGGCTGCTCAAGGGTGGGCCGATGGAACCGTCGGTCGCCATCCTGAACTACCGGGCTGGCGCCAGCGTGCCGCGTCATCGCCATGCCGGGCTGGAGACGATCATCGTGCTGGAAGGCACGCAGAGCGACGAGAACGGCGATCATGCCGCGGGCAGCGTGATCCTGAACCCGGTCGGAACCGAGCATTCGGTGTGGACCAAGGATGGCTGCGTCGTGCTCATCCAGTGGAACCTGCCGGTAGTCATTCTGGGCGAGGCCAAATGAGCGACATCCGCTTCGACATAGCGAGCCTGCACGTTGCCTATCAGGCCGGCGTCGGCATTGGCGAGGTGATCGATGTGGTCCATGCGCGGCTCGCGGCGGCCGATGACCCCGGCATCTTCATCCATCTGGCGAGCAGGGCGGAGTTGCTTGCCGAGGCGGAAAAGCTCGGCCCGTTCGATCCCGCGGCAAAGCCGCTGTGGGGCGTGCCGTTCGCGGTCAAGGACAACATCGATGTTGCCGGCATGCCGACCACGGCGGGTTGTGCGGAATATGCCTACTTGCCGGCGAAAGACGCCACCGTCGTCGCGCGGCTCAAGGCCGCCGGCGCGCTGGTTGTCGGCAAGACCAATCTCGACCAGTTCGCCACCGGCCTGCTCGGCGTTCGCACGCCCTATCCAATCCCGAGGAATGCGATCGACCCGAAACTGGTGCCGGGCGGTTCCTCGTGCGGCTCGGCCGTGGCGACGGCGCGCGGCATCGTCTCCTTCGCGCTCGGCACCGATACCGCCGGTTCGGGGCGCATACCCGCCGGCCTCAACAACATCGTCGGGCTGAAGCCGAGCGTCGGCGCGCTATCAGCCGCCGGCGTCGTGCCGGCCTGCCGGACGCTCGACTGCGTCTCGGTCTTCGCGCTCACCGTCGATGACGCCTATCACGTGTTCGAGGCGGCGGCGGCAAAGGACGACGCCGATCCCTATTCACGTGACCTCTGCATTCAGGCTCTTGCCGCGCGCCCGCCGGTGCTGACTGTCGGCGTGCCGGCCAGGGCCGACTGGACGTTCTTCGGCGACGAGGCGATGCAGGCGGGTTTCGAGGCCGCTCTTGCCTCGCTGGAGACGCTGGGCTGCCGGCTGGTCGAAATCCCGTTCGGTGATTTCTACGCCACCGCCACTCTGCTCTACGAAGGCGCCTGGGTGGCCGAGCGTTACGCCGCGATCAGGGACTTCATGGATGCCAACGAGGCCGCCATGCATCCGGTGACGCGGCAGATCATCGGCGGTGCGCGAAAACTTTCCGCTGCGGACGCTTTCAACGGGCTCTATGCCCTGCAAGGCTATAAGGCCAAGCTTGCGCCGGTCATCGCCTCGGTCGACGTTTTCTGCGTGCCGACCGCGCCGACGCACTACACAGTCGAAGCGGTGCTGGCCGATCCGATCGTCACCAACAGCCGGCTCGGCACCTACACCAACTTCGTCAATCTGCTCGACATGTGCGGCATTGCCGTGCCGAGCGGAACCCGTAGCGACGGTCTGCCGATGAGCGTCACCTTGCTTGCCGCGGCGGGCAAGGACCACCTGACTGCGTCGCTTGCGCGCGATGTCCATGCGGCAAGCGGCCTTGCGCTTGGTGCTATCGGTTGGCCGCAGCCGCAGCGCGGCGATGTTCTGGCGGGCGTGGATGAAGGCACGATCGAGCTGGCCGTGGTCGGCGCGCATCTGTCGGGGATGGCGCTGAACGGCCAGCTGCAGCAGCTCGGCGCAATGTTCGCCCGGGCTGCAAGAACGGCGCCGCTCTACCGGCTTTACGCGCTCGCCGGCCAGTCGGTGCCGCGACCGGGGCTCGAACGGATCTGCAACGGCAAGGGAACAGCGATCGAGGTCGAAGTCTGGCGGCTCTCGCCGCAAGCCTTCGGCCGTTTTGTTGCCGCGATCCCGCCGCCGCTAGGCATCGGCACGCTTCTGCTTGATGACGGAACTTCGCCGAAAGGCTTCCTCGTCGAAAGTGCCGGTCTCACCGATGCAAAGGAGATTTCGCATTTCGGCGGCTGGCGCAATTTCATGGCGGGTCAGCTGCAGCGAAGCTGACGCTATCACTCGACCTTTTGCCTGAACTTCGAATGGCAGCTCGAGCAATCCTGCAAGATGAGATGCAGGAGGTGCTCCGCCGGCAATTTAGTGGGATCGGCTTCCGCGAGTGATGGTCGCTTGCCAAGCAGGCTGCCACCGCCCATCGCCAGGCCGGAACCCATTCTCATGTCGTCGGTGATGCGCGGCGGCGCCCGCTCGGCGTCGAAG
This sequence comes from Mesorhizobium sp. M1227, assembly GCF_040318315.1. Lineage (NCBI taxonomy): Bacteria > Pseudomonadati > Pseudomonadota > Alphaproteobacteria > Hyphomicrobiales > Phyllobacteriaceae > Mesorhizobium > Mesorhizobium sp. M1227. The sequence goes on along the minus strand of NZ_JAMYLZ010000028.1, from coordinate 800 downwards.
GCCAAGGCGCTGGCCAGCGTCCCGATGTGGCGAGCCAGCTCTTCGAACTCCGCGCGGGCGGGGTCGATATCCGGCCTGGCGCCTGAAGGCGCGCCCAATGTCGCGCTGGGGAATTCGGCAATCAGGGCAGGGCCGGTGCGGGCGCGGATGGTCTCGGCCGCCGCCTTGAAGGCCGCGGCGTCGTACGCCTGCTTGCCGTCGAACATCCCAGCGATCACCTTTGCCGCCGCGGCCATTTCCTTCATCGAGGCCTGGCGAGCCTGGATGACCGCATCACGACCCGAATGGGCGGCGGCGAGCACGACAGAGACGCAGGCAAGCGACAGGACCGCTATGATAGCTGCTCGTCTCATCGTTGGCACATAAGGAGCTAGAGAATTCTTGTGACCAGACTGTCCAGTCGGGAGTTCTCGCGATAGGCAAATCGGACCACAACGGCACCTAAGACGCCAGTGGTGGCACCGCCTATCACGTCGGTGAGATAGTGGGTGCCGATATAAATTCTCGACCAACAGATCAGCAATGCCATGATGGAGAGGGCCAGCGTCCGGCGCGGCAGACCTTGCATTGCAAGAGCAGCAACAACCGCAAAGCTGGCTGTCGCGTGGTCGGAGGGAAACGACCAGTCGGCGCTGGGCGCAATCAGCAGATGCGTCACGCCGGCATCGTAGGGCCGCAGCCGGTGGACGAATAGCAAAATGAACTGATTGATCGCCAGACCGAGCAGGAACGCCAAGCCGGCGGACAAGGCAGCATGGCGCACATGGTAGCGGTCGGCCTTTGCCCACCATTGCAGGGCA